>JAYYRS010000225.1:0-5885 GCA_036126975.1 Myxococcota bacterium | reverse complement strand
ACTGTGCCTTCAAGGTCTTCCGGCGCGAAGTCCTCGACCAGGTCGTCATCCGTTCGACGGGTGCCTTCGTCAACACCGAGGTCCTCGCAAAGGCCCGGGCTCGGGGCTACCGGGTCCGGCAGGTGCCCGTCAGTCACTACCCGCGGACGCTGGGGGAACAGACGGGCGCCCGACCGCGGGTTGTCGCGAGAGCATTCCTGGAGCTCGGAATCCTCTACGGCGATGTTCGCGGCATCGCGTCGCGCGGCCCCGTGTCCACCACCGTGTTCACCCGCTGAGGCAAGGCCCCTGGCTTATTGATCCAGGAGCCACGCGTGAGCGGCCGCGAGCTGGGGGTCGGCCGCAACGCGGGCCGCAGGCGGCAATGCTGAACCAGGAGGCCGCTTGGCTCCGCGGGTCTCTGCGAGAGCGTCGAAGGACGTCAGAAGGGCGGCGCGCTCCGAATCCGGCAGGTCGGCTGCGGCCAGCGCTGCCCGGAAGGCGTCGGCGGCCTCGCTCCGGACGGTTGGCGCCGCGACGGGGCGATCTGGCTGCAGGCCTTCGCCATCGGCAATGCTCCGGCCACTGGGCAGGTGGTACCGCGCAACGGTGAGCTTCAGACCTCCCCCATCCTCGAAGAGAAAGAGCTTCTGTACGCTGCCCTTGCCATAGGTCTGGGTCCCGACGACCAGCGCGCGTTCGCGGTCCTGCAAGGCGCCGGCAACGATCTCGGCCGCGCTGGCCGATTCTTCGTCCACGAGGACGACCAGCGGCAGGTTGCGATCGTCCGGCTCCTCGCGGGCGGTGTGGCGCTCGAGGACGCGCCCGCCTCGGCCCCGGACTTCCAGAATCGCGCCTGCGCCGAGGAAGAGGTCGACCACGGACACGGCCTCCTCAAGCAGCCCCCCCGCATTGCCGCGCAGGTCGAGGACTGCGCCCGATAGCGGAGCCTCTGACTCCAGCTGATCGAATGCTTCCCGCAGCTCATGGCCCGTTCTGCGTCGGAAGGCGTCGATCTGCACGTGCGCCACACCCCCTCGGAGCCGGTCGGCACGCACCGACCGCTCGAGGATGGTGTCGCGGACCACGTGGAGATCCTGCGGAATGCCGGCGCGTTCGACCCGGAGTGTCACGGGGGTGTCCCGCGGGCCACGAAGCGCCTGTTCTGCCGCGGCGAGACGGGTCACCGGCGCACCATCAATCGCAAGCAGCGCATCGCCGGGGAGCGCGCCGGCGAGATCGGCGGGCCCGGCGGGTGTGACCTGGCCAAGCACGACCCGGTCCGCGTCCAGCCGCAGTCGTACGCCGATACCGGTGTCTCCGCCCTCGGCGCGGTCCTGGAATTCGGCTCGCTGCTCGGGAGTGAGGTACGCCGAGTGTGCGTCGAGCCGCTCGGCCATGCCCGCGACGGCGCCCTGAAGCAGGGCCTCTGCCGGTGCGGGCGCGACGTGGCGCTGCTCGATGGCATGAAGCGCCTCCGCGAGCATGTCCAGGCCCGCATAGGGGTCGCGTTGCTGCGCCCGTGCGCCTTGGACAGCGGCCATGCCGAGCCCGATGCCGCCGGTGAGGGCGACACCCACGGCGAGCGCAGCGGCGGCCAGTCTTCGTCGGCTCACCGGCGCGCGAGCCAGGGCAGCGGGTCCTGTGCACTGTCGTTGTAGCGGACCTCGAAGGTGAGCATATAGCCGTCGCCGTCGGTCAGTCCGGTGTTGCCCACGAGTCCGATGACATCGCCCCCGCGAACGCGCTGACCCGGCTGGACCCGCAAGCCCGAGAGGTGCCCGTACACGGTCGTGAATGGACCGTGCTCCACGGCCACCGTCTGGCCGTAGCCGGAGACGTACTGTGCCAGCTTCACCCGGCCCTCGAAGACCGACCGCACCGGAGACCCGTAGTCCGCGGCAAGGTCGATTCCCATCGACTCCTCCTGCCGACCGCTCCGTGGGTCGGTGTAGGTGCCGAAGCGCCGGACGACGCGTCCCGTAGTGGGCCAGGGGAGACGACCATACGCATCGCGGAAGGTGCCTGTGGACGGGGCCGTCGCAACCACCGCTCGGGATGGCGCGGCTGCGACGCTGCCCGTGCTGCCCGCTCCGTTCCAGCCCCCGCCCCAGGAGCCACTCAGGTCCTGTCGTGCTTGCGAGTACTCATCCATCGCCTGCATGCCGAGTTTGCGTTGAGAGCGGATCTGTCCGAGGAGTTCGACGCGTCGTCCTCGCCGTTCCTCGAGCTCCGCCTCCTTGATCTCGAGTTCCGTTCGGAGGGCTGCAAGTTCCGCCATGTCCCCCTCGACCTGTGCAAGGAGTTTCCTGTGCGTGTCGATGGCGGCCAGGAAGGACTGCATCCGGGCACTCGACGCATCGACGATCGACATCAGGTAGGTCGCTCGCCGGCGCAGGTCCGTGGGGTCCTCTGCGCCGAAGACGACGCGCGCAAGACCGCGGCGATGGAGTCGATACAGCGTCGAAAGCCAGGCCTTTACTTCTTCGCGCTGGCGACCCAGCTGCGCGTCCGCGATGGCGAGGTCGTCCGCATGCTCCCCGCGGCTCATGTCGAGCGTGACGGATTTCTCCTCCAGCTCGAGTGCCTCGATGCGCACCGCCGTCAGCTCTCGGTCGATCTCGCCGAGCTGACCGAGCACACCGGTCGCCGGGTTGGCGGCGTAGTCCGTCGCCCCGTAGCTGCTGCCGTAGGTGCTCCCTGCTCGCTCCCAGCCGGCCTGCTGGGCGGGGGCGGAGGGTGCGAACGCGAGTGCGACAAGGAGGGGAAGCGGCTTCATGGTGTGCGCAGCAGGAAGCGGGTCACGGCGACGATGGAAGCCCCGACTCCGAGGACGATCCCGGTCACGCACAGGAGGACGAGCCAGCGCCCTGGAAGCATGGCGAGTTCGCCGGCCATGCCCAGTGCGAGGGCATCCTGGAGTCGAGCGATGAGCAGCACGTGGACCGCCCACAGGCCGACCGTGCTGAACAGTGCCCCGAGCGAACCCTGGAGGAGACCTTCGAGCAGGAAGGGCGCGGTGATGTAGGCGCCGGTTGCGCCCACGAGCTTCTGGACTTCCAGCTCCTCTCGTCGGTTGTACACGATGAGGTACACCGTGTTCGTCACGAGGAAGAGCGCCGCGACGAGAATCAGTGTCCCAAGGAGCGCACCGAGCAGCTTGAGCACGGACAGGAACGCCTGGAACCGCTCGATCCACTCCTGTCCGTAGTCGATTGCCTGGAAGTCCGGTCCCTCGAGGTCGTCGGCCCAGCGTGCAAGCGCCGTGGTGTCCCCGGGGTCCGTGGCCGTGATCTCCAGTGATGCCGGGAGCACACCCGGACCGAGCTGGTCGAGGACGTCCGACACGCCATCGACGCGCTCCACCAACCAGTCGCGGGCCTCATCCTCGGAGACGTAGCGGACCCGCGCGACTGCGGGGTCGTCCAGCAGGCGGTCGCGGAGGTCGAGCCTCCGCTGCTCTGGCACGTCCGTGTGGAAGTAGGCGCTGACGTGGACGTCCTTGTCCCAGCTGTCGACGAAGGTGTTGAGGTTGTACTGCACCGTGAGGTACACGCCCATCAACAGCAGCGCCGCTGCGATGACCGTCGTGGCCATCGCGTTGAGGTAGAGATTCTCCCAGAGCGACCGCAGGGCGCGGCGCAAGACATGGCCGAAGACCGTCACGCGCTCTCCAGGCGGCCCGCACGGAAGCGGAGCGTTCGGTAGGGGAAACGCTGCATGAGTCCATGGTCGTGTGTCGCGACGAGCACCGTCGTTCCCCGCAGGTTGATGGCTTGGAGTATCTCCATGACCTCGATGGCCATCGCTCCGTCGAGGTTGCCGGTGGGTTCATCCGCGAGGACGATGCTGGGGTCGTTGACGATGGCGCGCGCCACGGCGACGCGCTGCTGCTCGCCCCCCGAGAGCGTCTGCGGCCGGTCGTCGCCGCGGCCCCGGAGTCCGACAATCGACAGCACGGCCTGCACCCTGCGCCGGATGTCCGCGCGAGGTGTGCCGATCACCTCGAGGGAGAGCGAGACGTTCTCCGCCACGGTCCGGGTGTCGATCAGCTTGAAGTCCTGGAAGACGATGCCCATGTTGCGTCGAAGCCCTGGCAGCTCCCTGCGCTTGAGGCGCGCGACGTCGACCCCGCCTACGAGGAGCTTGCCCGAGGTGGGGCGCACCGCGCCGTACAGGAGCTTGAGCATGGTCGATTTGCCGGCGCCCGATGGGCCGGTGACGTAGCAGAACTCACCCTTGGCCACGTGCAGGTTGATGTCCTGCAGTGCATGCACGTCGCCGTAGCGCTTGGTGACGTGGTAGAGCCGGATCATGCCGACGCCTCGAGGGGATGGGGGAGGGCCGCGTCGTCGGCATCGGAAAGGTCGACGAGTTCGACGGGCTCAGGAGGATGTTGGAGGAATCGTGCGCCAACCCTGCGGAAACGATCCGCGTGGTCGGTGACGAGGAACCGGGTCGTCCCACCCGTGCTGCGGGCACGCAGCAGGTTGGCCTCGGACAGGGAGCTGGCCGTTGCGTCTGCGGCTGCGGTTGCGGAGTCGATGAGGTGGACGCCCGGAAGTGCGTCCGCGATGACGCCCCGGAGCAGGGGGTAGTGCGTGCAGCCGAGGATGAGGGTGTCGGGTGCAGTCCCGGGGCGCCGCAGCGGAGCGAGGTACCGTTCGGCGGTCAGGCGCGCGATCGGGCCGTCCGTCCAGCCCTCCTCGGCGAGGGATACGAACAGGGGACAGGGCACGGACCGGACCTGGATGCCCGGACGGGCCGCCAGGAGGTGGCGCTCGTACGCCCCACCCCGGATCGTTCCCTCGGTCCCGATCACCGCGACGCGGTCGGTCCGCGTTTCCGACAGGGCACGCTCGACTCCCGGGGCGATGACACCAATGACGGGCAGGCCGAGCGGCGCGGCGGCCCCCTCGAGCGCGTCCAGCGCCCAGGTGGTTGCGGTGTTGCACGCGATCACGATGGCCTTCACGCCTCGGCGGACCAGGTGCCCGGCGACCCTGTGGGCGTATCGGACGACGGTTCCTGGCGCGCGGGTGCCGTACGGTACGCGCGCCGTATCGCCGAGGTACAGGAGATCTTCGCCGGGGAGGCGGCGGTGCAGCGCGTCGAGCACCGTCAATCCGCCGACCCCGGAGTCGAACACGCCGATTGGGAGGTCGATCCGCTTCACACCTGGCTCCGCGAGCGCCCCAGGGTGCCCGTCGTCGGGCGCCGAGGGTAACACGGACGCCCGGTGTCGCGTTCCGGGGTTACGGGACGCGTCGAGGCGCGGAGGTCGACGTGCGGATCGCGGTCTACGGCGGGAGCTTCAACCCGCCCCATGTCGGACATGCCATGGTCGCGTCGTGGGTTCGCTGGACCGGGCGGGCCGACGCGGTGTGGCTCGTCCCGGTCTACCGGCACGCCTTCGAAAACCACCATGGCAAGGTGCTGGCGCCATTCGAGGACCGGCTTGCATGGTGCACCGCCATGGCCGAGGAACTCGGCGCGGGCGTGGAGGCGCTGGATGTCGAGCGGCATCTCCCGGCGCCCTCCTTCACGGTGGACACCCTCTCGCATCTCGCGGCCGCCCACCCGGGCCATGACTTCCGTCTGGTGGTCGGCGCAGATGTCATCCCGCAGGTAGACGCGTGGCGCGGCTGGGACGAGATCGTTTCGCGATTCGACCCGATCATCGTCGGGCGCCAGGGGCATCCGCGGTCTGGGGGTCCAGCCACCGTGGAGTTCCCGGCGGTCAGCAGTTCCGACATCCGGGCGCGGTTGACGTCCGGGGCATCGGTCGACCACCTCGTGACCGCGGCGGTCCGGTCGCTCCTGCCCCTGCATGCTGCGCGCGCCGCATGGTGCCGACCATGACGCTCGTTCTGTTCGACATTGATGGAACCCTCCTCCAGACCGGC
>JAYYRS010000224.1:0-2913 GCA_036126975.1 Myxococcota bacterium | reverse complement strand
CAACGCGGGACCCTGCGCAGGTGGAGCGCGCGGATCGGGACCCTCGACATCAGATGGCCCTCACGTTCCGCTGGTACCTGGGCATGACGAGCCGTTGGGCCCGTACGGGCGACCCGGATCGTCGGCGGGACTTCCAGATCTGGTGTGGGCCCTCCATGGGCTTGTTCAATGACTGGGTCCACGGAACGCACCTCGACCCGCTGCAGTCACGGACCGTCGGACGCATCTCGTGGGCACTGCTGCACGGTGCGGCCGCGCTGGCGCGTGTCCAGGTCGCCCAGACGCTTGGTGTCCGGCTGCCGGCGCGGGCGTGGCATCCAGTGCCCGTCGCCTGACGCCTGCTGGGCGTCCCGCCTCGCGGAATCAGCCGTCCCAGAGCCCTGCGGCCCGGAGACGGGCTTCCAGGAGCACATCTTCGGGACCCAGGGGGCGGAGGTGGTCCAGGCGCAGGGCGTCAAACCCTGCCTGGACGGGGTCCGAGCGCGCGCCGGCGTCGGACCCGACGCGCCGGAGGACGGCTTCGGGCAGCAGTCCGATCAGCTCGCATCCCGCGACGCCGACGCCTGCGGAGCGTGCCAGGGCCCCGATGTGGTCGATGACGGCGTGGATGGGTGTGCGCATGGGCTCGACGAGGTTCATCGATACCTGCGCGCGGTCGTACTCCGCGATGCGCCATCCAATCGCACGAACGCCGGGGAATGGGCCTGGGCCGCGCAGGGGTCGACCATGCTCGTCTCGCAGCACGGACCCGTCCCTGCTGCGCAATAAAGCTCGATTGGACCTCACGGATGCGGCAATTCGTCTCGCCAGCGCGAGGTCGTCGCTCTCGAGCGTGACGTTCAGGGCGACGAGGTAGTCGCGTGCCCCGATTGCGGATGCACCTGTGCGCGCCGTGGTGGTGGACCAGTGCCGGGGCCCGTCGTCTGGCAGGAGGTTCCCGCCGCAGATCCGCGCCTTCAGACCTTCGTACTGCCCGCGGCGAAGCGAGGCGAGATCACCAGGGCGGCCCGCAGACGCCGCGGCGCCGTAGCGGTAGACCGGGATCCCGAGTTCCGCACCCACGCGCGCGGCAAGGTCCTGCGCACATGCCGCCGCGTCCGCCATGGTCAGTCCCCGGACCGGCACGAGAGGAACGACGTCTGCCGCGCCGATGCGGGGGTGGACGCCATCATGGGTCCGCATGTCGATCCGGACCGAGGCCTGCGCGATGCCGCGAAAGGTCGCCTCCATCACGGCTTCGGGGGGGCCTGCGAGGGTGACGACGGTCCGGTTCGCGGCTGCGCCTGTCGACACATCGAGCACGGCAGCGCCCGCGACCGACGCCATGGCCTCGACGATGGCCGAGACCACCGAGGGCCGTCTGCCCTCGCTGAAGTTCGGCACGCTCTCGAGAATGGGGGAGGGTCGCATTGCGGCTTCCGTTGCAGGCGGGGCTGGCTATGATGCACCGAGGGAGCCTGCATGCATCGTTGTTCCACCCCCGCACTCCTCTTCACCACCCTGCTGGTGGCCTGCGGCGGCCCGCCCTCCCAGTCGTTTGTCGGAGGCGGAGGGACCCTCACTGGCGGGGATTCCCAGGGTGATGCAGACACCGACACCGACACCGATACCGACACCGACACTGGGGTCGATCCGGAGCTCGGGCCCCTGCAGTCCGCGTGCATGGAGGGCGAAGACGGCTCCGCTGCCGAGCTCGCATCCATCCGGCTGAGCTCGACCATTACGTGGGCCCTGGACTTCGACGCCGCCGCCGAGGCCATCGGAATGGTGGATTGTTCCTACACGCGGACGTACGCGGGGCTGCAACGTTTCGGCTGGTCGCATCTGTGTCCGGAATGCGACTTCATCGTGCGGGGCGATGCGACGATGGTGGCCGGTCTCGAGTGCTATGAACAGATCGCAGCGGAGGCCCGCTCCGTCCGCACGGAGCTGTGGGCCATCGAGGACGGCACGAAGCTCCATCGGTCCGGGCGGGACCAGTTCCCGATGCCCACGGTCCTCGCTGAGCTGGAGGGGGCGAGCGGCGACGGCGCGCCGGTGCCCGTGTCCTGGGCGAGCGAAGGCAACGCGCTCTCGGACGGCGGTTCGTTCTCCCTCGCGGCGGAAGGCACGGTCGGCTGGTCACTCGATCCAGAGGCCCTGCAGATGGACCCCATGGGCCCGCGGGCGGCGCCCTACGCGTGCGGCTGGGAGTGTGAAGACCCGGGAGATCTGTCGGGTGTCGCGCCGATCACGGAGGGGGAGGTCATCCCCAACGGTCGCTTCCGAGATCAGTGCGGCGAACCCGTAGATCTCTGGGACTTCCATGGCTCGTATCTGGTCATCGAAGCGTCCCAGAACGACTGCGGTCCCTGCCGTTCGATGGCGGACGCCCACGCGGCATTCGTCCAGGAGATGCGTGCTGCGGGGATCCCTGTCCGGGTCATCACGTTGATGGGGAATGGGCTCTCTGCGTCGTGGGAGACCCCCGACGCGGAGACGGTCGCGGATTGGGTCCAGACCTATGGACTCACGGAGCCGGTGCTGGCAGACGAGGCCTGGGCACTCTCGTACTTCCCTTCCTTCATCGAAGAGTACAGCGGCGAGAGCTACGGCTACCCGGCCTGGATCGTCGTAGACCCTGCGCTCCGGGCCATCCATGGGAACGTGGGATTCTCGAGCTGGGATGCCGTCGCGGCGGTGATCCAGGCCGATGCGCGCGGTCAACGCGCGCGTCACCGGCAGGCCCGTACCCCGGTCGAGCAAGCACCGGCGCTGCCACGGGCTTCCGCCCGGTAGACGGGAGCGCGAAGCGGGGCTGCGGCGATGAGCACGGAGGGCGGGTCCGTCAGCGACGCGGGCCGAAGATGGCGGTACCAACCCGGACGATGGTGGCGCCGTGAGCGATGGCGACCTCGAAGTCGCTGCTCATGC
>JAYYRS010000223.1:0-4125 GCA_036126975.1 Myxococcota bacterium | reverse complement strand
AGGTAGTCGGTGTACATCTGCTCGGAGAGTTCCTCGAGGCGCGCCTCGACGCGCGCGCGGAACAACGAGTTCGGGTACTTCTTGAGGTACCGCTCCCAGGCCAGGGCTTCCTCGTCGGCGCCGTAGCGCCCGGCATCCTCGAGGTACTCACGGTAGATCGCCGCGGTGTCCTCGCCCTCGCCCTGGGCCTTGACCTCTTCGTCGTCCGCATCGAACTCATCGTCGAACTCGAGCTCATCTCCGGGTTCGGCGTCGTCCGGCTTCTTGTCCATCCACGCGTCGTCATCATCCGGGTCGAAGTCATCGACCGGCTTCTCGTCCTCTTCCGGACGCGCCTCCTCCTCTTCCTCCTCCTCGTCATCGAAGGGGTTGAAGTCGTCTTCGCTCTGGGCCACGGCCGGACCTGCCGTGGCGAGCAGCAGCCCCGCAGCCGTCAGGACGCGCGACAGGGAGGGAAGAGAGAACAAGATTGACGCACGCATGGGCGCCTCCGGAGGTCAGCGGTGCGCGATAATACGTGCGGCCCGGCGACACGCGCAAGGCTGCGCACAAGCCCCTTGCAGACCGGCCAGGAGCAGGAATGACGGACCAGGAGCTGAGCGTGCAGGCCGAAGCGGTCACGGCCTACCTCGTGACACTCCGCGGCGGCGCTCCGTTCCTGTCCGGTGCAGACGGCCGGCTCCTTGTGCGCTGGCTCGATCAAGGCGTCCCCGTACCCACGATCCTCACCGCGCTCGAACAGGTCGCAGAGCGGCGGCGGAAGCGGCGCACCCGCTCCCGCCTCAGCCTGAACGCGGCGAAGGGGGTCATCAAGAAGGCCATCGGTGCTGCGCCCGACCCGACAGCGGCCCCCACCAAAACCCCGGACCATGGTGCGCTCGCCCTCGCGCGGGACGCCTATGCGGGGGAGCTGGCACGGATGACCCTCGCCCCCGGCGCGGAGTCGCTTCGTGCAGCGTTGATCGACAGCGTGCGGGCCGCACCCGTCGACAGCCCCGACGCGGCAGCCACCGCGGTGATCGCGGCCTGCCGCCGGTTCCACGAGGCGCGCTGGGCGAGCTTGCCGGCAGAGGCAAGAGCGGAGCTGGAGTCCGAGTGCCGGACGGCGCTGGCGGCACTGGCCGACACCGTGGATCCTGCGATACTCGGCGACCTCATCGAAGAGGCTGCGCGCGATGCGCTGCGTGCCCGCACCCCGCTCGTATCCGCCCGCGAGGCCTGGACCCGGCTCGGAGGCTCCGCCGTATGACCCCTGCCACTCTCGAAGAGCTCCCTCCGGCAGCCGCGGCCGACCCGGCATGCCCCCTGTGTCGTGGGCGTGGAATCGTGGTGCGCGCTGAAGGCCAGATCGCGGTCTCCACCCCGTGCTCCTGCATCCCCCACTGCCTCCGGTGCGGCGACACCGGACGGGTGGAGATCGTCACAGACAACGGACTCCGGGTGGGCCGGTGCCGGTGCCGGATCGTCCATGACCGCGTGCTGCTGTTCAATGCGGCACGGGTCCCCGGTCGCTACGCCGCTGCGGACCTCGCGAGCTTTTCCGCCGGCGCTCAGCGGATCCACAAGGAGTGGCAGGCCGAAACCGGCCGCTATGACCGGATGCCCCAGATGGAGAGCTTCATGGCGGTCATGCAGTGGCTGTCCGCCTTCGATCCCAGCAAGGAATCGCGCGGACTGGTTCTGCACGGCGCCGTCGGCCGAGGCAAGACCCACCTGCTCATCGCGACACTCCGAAGCCTCGCGCTGGAGCGCGGTGCGCGGGTACGATTCATCGAGTTCAGCCGCCTGCTGGGAATCCTCCGGGAGGGTTTCGGACAGGGCCGTTCCGGGGCGAACGTCATGGCCGAGCTGGTGGATGTCCCCGTGCTCGGGATCGACGAGCTGGGCAAGGGCCGGCTCACCGACTGGGAGCTGTCCGTGATCGATGAGCTGGTGAGCCGCCGCTACAACGCGATGAAGACCACGCTGGGCACGACGAACTACATCCCCGAAGCGCCGACTGGCGCGCTTTCGACCAACCTCGCGACAGCGGAGGGGGCACCCCGCCAGACGTTGGGGGACCGGATCGGCGAACGCGCGTGGAGCAGGCTGGCCGAGATGGTCGATTTCGTCGAGGTCGGTGGCGAGGACTACCGCGCCTTCAAGAAGCAGCGAATGGACGCCTGACCCGACTCCGCAGCAGCCCTGCGCTCACTCGCCCTCGCCGGTGTCCTCTTCCACTTCTGCGATGCCCAGGGAGTGGTCCCGGGCCGTCTCCGCTGCTCTCCGCGTCCACGAGCGGCTGGGATCGAGCCGCATAACCCGAGCATAGGTCGTGTAGGCCGCGCTCCACTGCCGCTCGGCGGCGAGCTGCCGTGCTTCCTGCTCGAGGTCGTCTGCCAGGGGCGTTACCTGGGCGGCGAGGTCGGGCTGATGACGGTCCCAGAACCGGGCCTGCTCGAGCGACGCTGCACGCTCGACCCGCTCGTCCTGACCCGCCGCCCGCTGCAGGTAGCACCCCGCAAGCTCCCTTCGGAGGACCTCCTCCTTCCGCTGCCGCCATTCGAGATCGCGAAGGATGTGTCGGGTCGCGTCCTTGAAGGCAGGCCACGCGTCTTCACAGAGACCATCGGCGGCATGGGCCCGCGCCTGCGCGAGCCTCCGCCCAGCCTGTTTCCGCGCGTCCCGGTCGCTGCCGATGGTGATGGTGATGTCCGTCGGCCACTCGCCGACGGCCAGCCCACTTGCCGGCGGCAGCAGCGCGACCTCCGCCGTCTGGCCGGGTGTTGCGGGCGCCGAGGAGGGCGATGCATCGGGGGGTTCGACCACCTCATTGCGGATGGCCCGAGGCGACGTCCGGCGCTTCTTTGCGGATGGGGGAACGTCCGTGGCCAGACCGAGCGCCGGGATGACATCCCCCGTGTCCGCGTCGATGAGCACGAAGCTCAGGGCGTAGCGTCCGAGAGGCATGTCCTGCGGGATCGGGACCCGGAATTTTCCGTCGACGTGCTCTGAGGTCTTCCAGTCATCTGCGGTGTACCAGCCATATCCGGGTTCCATCACCTGGACGGTCCGGTTGCCTGCACCATCGTCGAGAACGACGAGCACATCGAATCCGTGGTCCCTAAACCGTGCAGCCCAGCGGGTATCGAGAAACAACAGACCACCGGGCGCCACGACGCGAGACGGCGCACGTGCGTGCACGAGGGTGATTCCGCCCTCGAACCGAACGGCGCCTTCCGGCAGGACCGCGGGCGCCCGATGGATGAAGATGTCCTTTCGGACATGGTTTCCCACGTGGAGTCGAGACAGGCCGATGGGATAGCCGGGGATTTCGATGTATTGCTGCTTCCACTCACGGTGGGTGGGAATCTTCGATGACCGCGCCCAGCCCGAGTGCACGTGGGCGAACTCCGGGCGGATCTCCTCGAAGATGTACTGCCGCATGAACTTCTTGTTCCAGTCCTTGTGGCGGGCCATGGGCACGTCCACCAGACCGGCGATGTCGAAGATGTCCCATCCCGAGAAATACATGTGGGCGCCCATATCGACGTCAAGAAGGGCCACGTGGTCGAGGTCGAGCTGCCGCTGCACCCAGGTCATGTAGCGGACGCGGCGATGGATCTCCCGGGTCGCCGTCTCGGGAGAGACGATGAAGTCCCCGGTCCAGAACAGGCCCGCCCCCCCAAGCCCGACCACCGGTACCGCGAGGAGCAGGGGCCGGAGTCCTCCGGCGCGGAGCAGTGCCCCCGGAGCGGGCGGCCGGTCTGCGGCGAAATCTCGGGTTCGATGGACGAGGACGTCGACCAGTTCACCCGTTCCGATAGCGAGCAGTACCGCGAGGGGGACACTGAGAAGGTTGAACCAGCGGTAGGCCTTCATCCAATCGCCGCCGCTGTACAGAGCAAAGAAGGCACCAAAGCACAGATTCAGCCAAAGCAGTCCACGCAGCCGCCAGCCGCGCCGACCAAAGGTGACGAGGCCCAGAACGAAGAGCGATGCGGCGATGGTGCAGACCCGGATGTGGATCCACTTGTCCTGCACTGCACGAATGGGATCCGGCACATTGTCGATCCAGCCGAGGCCCGCCTCTCCATTCCAGAGGACGAGGAATCCCACGCTGAGCGTCACGCCGACACTGACCCA
>JAYYRS010000222.1:0-4844 GCA_036126975.1 Myxococcota bacterium | reverse complement strand
TTGTGGTAGTGGAATGATCTCAACGCCCTGTACGGTTGGATGCATTGGTTGTTTTGATTTGGTGGGGGGGGGGGGTGTTGGGGTTGTTGGGGTGTGGGGTTTTGGATTAGGAGGCCGGAGGAGGCGGCATGACGGATCTCGTCGGGCTTGCGTGGGAACTCACCAGCGTCACGGGCTGGGGTGTCTACGGGACGAACCTCGTGTTGGAGCTGCTTCGGCGTGGCACCCCGGCTCCCATCCTGCTCAAGCAGCCGGCGAGGCTCGAGCTGGATCCCGTGCGCATGGGCATGCTGGCGCCACTTGTCCGCCAGCAGACGCAGGTCCTACAGCAGTTGAAGCGAGGCGGACGCATGCAGCCTGGGGAGGTGCCGTTTCCTGTCGTGAAGACCCTGACCAGCACCTTTTCACCGATGACCGCTGGCCGGTGGTTCTTCGGCAAGCCTGACATCGGGGTCATCTTCTTCGAGAACACCCGATTCGCCCCGGAATCCCTCGCACGTGCGCGGCGGTATGCCACGGTGGTCTGCGGTTCCGCCTGGAACGCGTCCGTACTCCGTGGCAACGGCCTGGATCATGTCCAGACCATTCTCCAGGGCGTCGATCCCTCGCTCTTCCACCCCGCGGTCCGGCACAAGCTGGTCGGGGATCGGTTCATCATCTTCAGCGGTGGGAAGGCGGAGCATCGGAAGGGCCAGGACATCGTCCTGGCAGCCTTCAAGCGGTTTCAGGCCCGACACCCGGAGGCGCTGCTGCTCACTGCCTGGCAGAGCCCCTGGCCGGACAAGGCCGCCGACCTCGCCCAGAGCCCCCATGGCTTGGGTGCGATCCCGGTGATTGATGGGGTGCTGGATGTGGGCGCCTGGGCCATCGCGAACGGACTGCCGCCCGGAAGCGTCATCGATGTCGGGCTTGTCGCAAACGACAGGATTCCCCGCCTGCTTGGACAGTGCGACTGTGCCGTCTTCGCGAGCCGGTATGAATCGGGCACGAATCTGCCGGCGATGGAGGCGATGGCCTGCGGGCTGCCGGTCATCCTGTCGGACAACACAGGGCACAGGGACATCCTGGATCCGGCGCGCTGCTTTCCGCTGCGCCGGCAGACGCCGGTCTCGCATGTGCCGGCGGGTTGGGGCAGTGATGGTTGGGGTGAGTCGGACGTCGACGAGCTGGTTTCGTTGCTGGAAGCCATCCACGCCGACCGCACCGCGGCGGACGCTCGGGGCGCCGCTGCAGCCGAGTGGATCCGGAACGAGCTGTCATGGACGCGCCAGACTGCAAGGTTCGTGGAACTGCTGGCGTCCGCCTGAGCGCAGGACGCAGTCGCGCGGCGGAGGACCGGTCGGGCCGGCGTGCCTACACGCCCGTCGAGCCGAATCCGGCCGCGCCTCGCACCGTGTCGTCCAGGTCCGAGACCTGGGCGACGACAACCTTGACCACCGGAGCAATCACGAGTTGTGCGACCCGCATACCGCGGGTGATCGTCACGGTCTCCTGTCCGAGGTTGACCAGCAGGACCTTCACCTCTCCCCGGTAGTCTTCATCGATCGTGCCGGGTGCGTTCGTGACCGTGAGGCCATGGCGAAATGCCAGGCCGGAGCGGGGCCGCACCTGTCCCTCATGTCCCGCCGGCAGCGCGATGCACAGGCCCGTGGGAACAGCGGTCCGCGCGCCGGGTGCGAGGTGGATCGCGGCATCGATCGCTGCGCGGAGGTCCATCCCTGCAGCGCCAGGGGTCTGGTAGGCCGGAAGGTCGAGCCCCTCAGCATGGGGCAGGACCTGGATCGCGAGGGTCGGCATGGGACAGCTCCACGGTGAGGTGGGCGGCGTAACCGGGAGGGCATGCTGTCCGAAAGCAGGACGGGCGGTCCCGAAGGACCGCCCGCGGTGGATCGGTGCCGGGAAAGCACCGGCGACCGGTTCAGGCCTCGGAGCCGAACTCATCGCTCGCGGCGAGGGCCTCCTTGCGGGAGAGCCGGATCTTTCCGCTGCGGTCGATGTCGATGACGCGAACGAGCAGTTCGTCGCCTTCGACGACCACATCGGTGGTGCGGTTGACGCGGCCCTCTGCGAGGTGGCTGATGTGGACGAGGCCCTCGGTTCCGGGGAAGATCTCCACGAACGCGCCGAAGTCGACGGTCCGCTTGACCACGCCGAGGTACAGCTTCCCGATCTCGGCTTCCTGGGTGAGCTCCCGGATGATGTCGATGGCCTTGTCCGCGGCGGCCTGGTCGCTGCTGCTGACCTTGACCGTTCCGTCGTCCTCGACCGTCAGGCGCGTGCCCGTGCGGTCCTGGATCGACCGGATCATCTTCCCGCCGGGTCCGATGATGTCGCGGATCTTGTCCTGGTTGATCTTGATGGTCGAGATCCGGGGCGCGTAGGCGCTGAGCTCTTCGCGGCCCTCGGGAATCACGGCGTTCATGGCCTCCAGGATGAGGAGCCGACCCTCGCGGGCCTGGTTCATCGCGCGGAGCATGACCTCGCGGGGAACACCGGAGATCTTCGTGTCCATCTGGAACGCGGTGATGCCCTGCGTCGTGCCGGTCACCTTGAAGTCCATGTCTCCCAGGTGGTCCTCGTCGCCGAGGATGTCGGAGAGAACGGCGTACTTGCCGTCTTCCCGGACGAGACCCATGGCGATGCCCGCAACGGCTCGCTTGAGCGGCACGCCGGCGTCCATCAGGGACAGGGAGGCACCGCAGACGGACGCCATGGAGGAGGAACCGTTGGACTCGGTCACGTCGGAGACGCAGCGCAGCACGTAGGGGAACTCTGCGTAGTCGGGGATGACGGCCTCGAGCGCACGGTGCGCGAGCGCTCCGTGGCCGACTTCCCGACGCTTCGGTCCCATCATGCGCCGCGCCTCGCCGGTGCTGAAGGGCGGGAAGCTGTACTGGAGCATCCAGCGACGGAACTGGTCCTTCGCGCCCGCCCAGTCGATCCGCTGGGCGTCCATCTCGATTCCGAGCGTGGCGGACACGAAAGCCTGCGTCTCGCCGCGGGTGAACAACGCGGAGCCGTGGGTCCGAGGCGCGACGCCCACCTGCACGTCCAGGTCGCGAACCTCATCGGTCGCGCGGCCGTCGATGCGGATGCCCTTGTCGGTGACCCGCTTGCGCATGGTCGACGAGACGAGCTTGGACCAGGCCTTCTTTGCCTGGCCGGTGATCCGCTCGACCTCTGCATCGTCGCTGACGCCATCGACCAGCTGGGCGATGATCGCGTTCCGAGCTTCCTTGAGCCCCGCGCTGCGCGCGTGCTTGTTCGAGATGCTCATGGCCTCGAGCAGCGAGCCGTTGTCGAGCTCGGCCACCTTGGCTGCGATGGCCTCGTCCGCGACGGGCGCGGGCGGAACCGGACGCTTCTCCTTGCCGGCCAGCTTCTGGAGCTCATCGATCGCACCAATGATCTTCTTGATGTTCTCATGCGCGAGGTCCATCGCGTCGATCATCGAGGCTTCGTCCGCCTCCATGGCGCCACCCTCGACCATCGCGATGGCATCGGCGGTCCCCGCGACGACGAGGTTGATGTCACTTGCGTGGATCTCCTCGTTCGACGGGTTGATCTTGAATTCTCCCTCATGGCGGACCACACGCACCGCGGCGACGGGCTGCTGCAGGGGAAGGTCGGAGATGTGCGCGGCGGCGGAGGCGCCACACATCGACAGGACGTCGATGTCGCTGGCATCGTCGTAGCTCAGCACCGTGGCAATGATCTGGAGTTCGGAACGCCAGTGCTTCGGGAACTGGGGACGGATGGGGCGGTCGATGAGACGGCAGATCAGTGTCCCCCGCTCGTCGGGCCGGCCTTCCCGCTTCAGGAAGCCACCGGGGATCTTCCCGCGGGCGGCGGTCCGGGACACGAAGTCCACGGTCAGCGGCAGGAAGTCGAACGGACGGTCGGACGTTCCGCCCACCGCCGTCACGAGGACCTGTGAATCGTTCTGCTTGACGATGACTGCGCCGGACGCCTGCTTGGCGACCCAGCCGGTCTCGAATGTGAGTTCGCGGCCGCCGATCTCGACGGAGACGCTGTGGATGTTCTTCTCGAAAGCCATGGGATGGCTCCTGTGTGCGAGGCCCGACGATGCCGTGGGTCCACGAGCGGGAGGTCGGGCGGGTTCAGTTCTGCCTGGGCAGACCCCGCCCCGCAGCGTCGGAGACGCTCGAGTCGGGGTGCGAATGCGCACAGGTGTGGACTCTCGAGCGGCTGTTCATCCCGCGAGGGTCCGAAGGTCTGCGTAGGACGACCGAACCGCGCGAAGCGATCGATCAGCCAGCGAAGACCTGCGGTTCCACCGAGGGGGAGGACAGGGCTCGACCTGCGCGGGTGCGGGTCGAGCCGGGAGAGGCTCGGACACAGCACCGATGGACAAAGAGCAAGGGCCGGGCGATGGCCCGGCCCGAGAAGGGTTCTACCGACGCAGACCCAGGCTCACGCGGAGGGCCTCGTACCGCTCGGGGTGGTTCTTCTTCAGGTACTTCTGAAGACGACGCCGACGGCCGACGAGCTTGAGGAGGCCACGACGGGAGTGATGGTCCTTGTGGTGGTCCTTGAAGTGGGAGTTCAGGTCGCGGATCCGCTCGGTGAGCAGTGCGATCTGGACTTCCGGGGACCCGGTATCGCCCTCTTCGCGGGCGTACTGGGTGATGAGCTCGGCCTTGCGGGCCGGGGTCATGGCCATGATGTCTCTCCTGGTTTCCGGGTCCGGCAGCCGAGCGGAGTGATGACCACACTCCGGAGCCGCCATGACCGGTTGAGGCTGCCTCCTCACCCGTCTGTGGCCCGTCGTCAAGGGGATGACGATCGCACGGCATACCCGTGGGTTGCGGAGGGACCGGGGT
>JAYYRS010000221.1:0-22751 GCA_036126975.1 Myxococcota bacterium | reverse complement strand
CCGGTACGGGCTCGACCGGGCCGGGCTTGAGGCGGAGAAGCATTCCCATCGCGCCGAAGTAGACCCGGTCGGCCCTCGCAGCCACCTTCCGGTGGCATCGCCCTGCAACGTCGCGGAACGCGCGGGAGAGCGCGCCCATGGGCACGATACCGAGGCCCACCTCATTGGTGACCAGGATGGTCGGCAGCGGTGGTGAAGCGAGCGCCTCGACGAGTGCTTCGACGCGCGAATGCGCGTGCGCCTCTCCGGCAGCCACGTCATCTCCCTGCGAGAGCAGCTCATTGGTCAGCCACAGGGTGAGGCAGTCGACCACGAGGACATCCCCGGGCCCGGGTGCAGCGATGGCCTCAGGTACGCCGAGGGGAGCCTCCACCGTCCGGAATCGCGGCGGACGGTCATCCTGGTGGCGTTGGATGCGGTCCTGCATCTCTTCATCCCAGGCCTGCGCTGTCGCGACGAAGATGGGACGGCTTCCGAGG
Organism: Myxococcota bacterium; assembly: GCA_036126975.1. Taxonomy (GTDB): domain Bacteria; phylum Myxococcota_A; class UBA796; order UBA796; family UBA2385; genus JAYYRS01. The sequence goes on along the minus strand of JAYYRS010000221.1, from coordinate 22,272 downwards.
GTGTCGGCGAGGCGCAGGGCCAGGTCGGACTTCCCGGACCGCGCCCCACCGCCGACGAGGAGAACATGGGGTGACATGAGGCCCGGGTAACAGGGAGGAGCGAAAGCAGAGACGCCCTGCCGAAGAGCAGGGCGTCTTCTCCGACAGGAGCATCCTACATCGCTGCGCGGATCCGCTGGAGCGCGCCCACTTCGATCTGGCGGACGCGTTCCCGGGACAGGCCCATGGACTTCCCGATGTCGGCCATCGTCCGTGGGTCGTTCCCCTCCAGACCGTAGTGGTTGGTGAGGATGTACTGCTCCCGCGCGTCGAGGAGGTCTCCGATGGCCTCCTTCACCAGCCCGAGGGCTTCGATGGTCACCGCGGAGTCGTGGGGATTGACGTCCCTCCCGTGGCCGGCGAGCCGGTCGCCCACCCGGAGCCCGTCGTCGTCCGGCTGGTCGAGGCTGACGACACCGCCCTGACGGAGGAGGAGCTGTGCGCGCTTCCGTTCGATGCCGACCTCGGATGCGAGGTCGTCGAGGGTCCAGTTGCCGCCGACGCGGTCGAGCTGGTCGGAGGCGCGCTGGAGGTTGCGGATCTGTTCGACGGCGCCGCCGGGAAGCCGCACCATCCGCCCGGTGGTCTCGAGGGCACGGGTCATCTGGGCGCGGACCCACCACCGGGCATAGGTGCTGAACCGGATGCCGCGGTCGGGGTCGAACCGCTTGGCAGCGCGCATCAGGCCAATGAACCCCTCCTGGGTCAGGTCCTCCTCACCCATCAGTGAACATGCGAGCTTCCGCGCCTCCCCGCGAGCGATTCGGCGCGCGCTCATGGCGAGCTGCCAGCGGAGGTCTTCCGCTTCCTTGAGGTGCCACCGGGCCTTGTTCATCCACTTGCGTGTCTCGGCGTCCGACAGGGCTTCCTGCTCGCACGCGGCCACGGCTTCGATGAGGCGGTCGACCGCGCCCGCACGGGTCCGTTCGGTGCGGGTGGGCCGGCGGCGCAGGACTTCCTCTGCGGGTCCGACCCCTGCGATTGCTTCACGAGCCTTCCGTTCGGCATCCCGGATGTCATGGGCGAGGGCGCGTTCTTCTTCGGCGGTGATGCGATGCATGGCTGCTCCGTGTGTCGGTGGGGAGTAGAGCAAGGGCCGTGCCAGCTCCTGCCGCCACCGTTTGCACACGGTTTTCCGTACACAGTCCGCACATGCTGTTGCAGTCCGCAGCGATCACTGTTGCATTGCGCCACGCGGACGTGTACAGTCTGAACACGGAATGCAGCGGTGGGTGGGCGCGCTTCGTGCGCGGCGCCAACGGGCGTGCTGCGTCTCGACAATGGAGTAACGCAATGGAGATCACCCTCCAAGAAGTCAGTCTCGAAGCTGCGCTGGCCAACCCCCTGGTCGGCGCGCTGCTTGAACAGACATCGGACGGTTGCGTGGTCATCGATGCCGAGACGCGGCACGTCGTGGCACTCAATCGACGGGCGCGGGAACTGCTCGGAGATGCCGATCTGGACGTGCTTGGACACCAGTGCAAGACCACGCTCGACTCGACCGCATGCATCGAGGCGTGCCCCCTCACGCGGCGCATCGAAGGGGGGGCTGTCGACGGCCCCATGGAGCTGGTGTACAGGGGTCCAGACGGGGACCGGGTCGTTCATGCACAGACCCGGATGATCCTGGTGCGGGCCCTCGACGGGCGGCCGCTGGCAGGAATCGAACTCTTCGAGGATGTCTCCGCGCGGGTGGAGATGGAGCGAAAGCTTGTGCGCCGTCGCTCGCTCCACGGGATCATCGGACGATCAGACTCAATGCAAAGTGTATACGACCTGATCGAACAGGTTGCGCCCTACGAGCTGCCCGTTCTGATCACGGGAGAGTCTGGGGTCGGCAAGGAACGAATCGCGGACGCCGTGCAGTGGTGCTCCGACCATCGGGACGCCCCCTACGTCAAGGTCAACTGTGCCGCACTCAACGCAAGCCTCATCGAGAGCGAGCTCTTCGGGCACGTTCGCGGAGCGTTCACGGGAGCCGCGCGAGATCGGCGCGGCAAGTTCGAGGAGGCCGACGGCGGGACCATCCTGCTGGACGAGGTGGGGGAGCTGCCGCTCAGTCTCCAGGCGAAGCTGCTGCGCGTCATCCAGCAGGGGGAGGTGCAGCGGGTCGGAGAAGACAGGCCGCGGCTCGTCGACGTCCGGGTGCTCGCAGCGACGAACCGGGACATCGAAGACGACGTCCAGGCAGGTCATTTCAGGGAGGACCTCTATTATCGGCTCGCGGGCGTCCGGATCCACGTTCCGCCCTTGCGCGAGCGTGTCAGCGATGTGCCCCTTCTTGCGGTTCATTTCCTCGACCAGTTCGAGGCCGAGGCGGAGGAGAGAGGTCGCCCGAAACCCCACGACGGGCTGAGTGGAGATGCAGAGCAGGCACTGATGGCGCGAGATTGGCGGGGGAATGTCCGAGAGCTGGAAAACGTGCTGCGGCTGGCGTGGATCCGGTGTCCGCGAGGGCTGCGGATCCAGCCGGAGCACCTCGAGACGCCGGGGTTCAAGAAGCCATCTCCACCGCCGATTTCCCTGGCCGAGGTCGAACTCCAGGCCATCGAACGCGCGATGGAGCGTTCCAGCGGCAACGTCAGCGCTGCGGCACGCCTGCTTGGCATCGACCGCACGACGCTATGGCGGAAGATGAAGAAGGCTTCGGTGTAGCAGACGAGGTGGAGGGTCCTCAGTCCGGACACTTCACGCGGACGTGCATGTGGGTCGCATGGCCATCGACGTGATGCACGACCCCTTCCTTGGACCAGACCCTGGGATCGGTTCGGGAGCGCCAGAAGATTCGATTCGCCTCCTCCTGGCTGAGCTCGCCGTGGTCCACGGTCCATCTGCGAAGTGTGTTCACGATGCGCTGATCCAGCAGGATCCGCTCTACCTGGCCGGTATCGAGCATGGAACGGATCAAAAACCAGTTGGCCCGCGGGTCGATCTGCCGAGCGGCAGCCGCCGTGGAGCCGCCAAGAACCATGCGGCCGTCCTTCCAGTACAGCCCGATGTCGGCGTCCAGTCCGCCGCGGTGGCTCCGGTGGCCCGACAGCTTGCCCCCGCGGCGCGCCGAGATGTCGCCGATCATGAGCGGCTCAGCGTCCGGCAGCAGCCACGTCATCTCCTCTGCGGCGGTCTGCAGCAGCGCGATCATTTCGGGGGTGCCGTACATGCGCTCGGGGCGCCATCGCCGGTACAGTCCGGGGGAAGCAGGGAGCTGCTGGCCGCTGAAGAGCCAGTGTTTGGAGCAGCGCCTTCGGGCACGCTCCGCCAGCTCGATCGCCACGGGGGGGGCGTCGGCCTCCATCCAGGCGTCGGGCAGCACGGGGTCGGCGGCCTGGGCCAGGCCCGCGAGCAGCATGGGCAGCAGCATGGAGGGGGGTCTCCTGGTCGGTCGTCTGCGAAACCGACACGCAACTCCCCGATTCTTGCGGATCCACGTCCCGGGGTCAACGCGATCGGGTCATGCCTGGTCTGGCTCAGGGGCTCCCGGTGGCGGGTGGAGCCGCTGCCTTCCGGGCAGCCTCTGCGGCCCGCAGCCCCTGGACTGCACGATCGAACCGAGGGTCTCCGGTCTCCTCGCGGAGGGCTTCGAGGATGCGGAGTGCCTCTTCCGGTCGCGCCGCTTCCTGGGCTGCGGAGACCAGAGCGTAGGCCACCGAGACCTCTGGACCGCGGCGCAGCGCCGCATGCAGGACATCGAATGCGCCGTCTGCGTCGTCATTCGTGAGGCGCAGTCTCGCGAGGCCCAGGACCGGACCGGGATTCCCAGGGAAGCGGGAGATGGCCTCGAGCAGTCGCGCATCGGCGTCATCAACCGCACCGGCTTGTCCGGCCGCCATCGCGGCCGCGACCACCAGGCTCACGTCCGCCGGCCGCGCCCCCGCAGCCTTGTCCAGGAGGGGACGGGCCTCGGCGGCGCGGCGCCGATCCAGCAGGAACAGACCCAGAGCGGACCACGCATCGGGACTGGACGGCATCCGATCCAGCGCGGAGCGGAGATCCGCTTCTGCCTGATCGGAGCGCCCGCTGCCCCGGTACAGGTTTCCACGGACGAGACGCACCCAGCCCGAGTGGGGGTGATCCTCCGCGAGCCGGTCGAGGAGCTGGACGGCCTGGGTTGCGTTGTCCGGCACCATGCTGCGCACGCCGAGCAGCGCTGCAGCACCGGTCGGTGTGAGTGCCTCCGAGCGGATCTCGTTGATGATCTCTTTCTCGACGCGCATCGCAGCTGCGTCGTCCGCACCGCCTTTGATCGCCTGGTCGTAGGCGCGCTGTGCCGCCTTCCATGCGCCTGCCTCGAAGGCGGACCGGGCCAGCGCGCCCTTCCGGTTGGCATCGCGCGGGCGCGCCGAGACTGCCTCCTGCCACACCGTCATGGGGTCGGTGTGCTCCAGCTGGGCCAGTGCGGTCCATCCGGCGATGTCGTCCGGGAAGGTCGAGATCTGGCGACGGACCACAGCCTCTGCGGCTTCGAGGTCGCTCGCGCCGAGATGACTCGAACGAAGTCCGGTCCATGCCTCCATCAGGGAGGTGTCGCGGCGCAGGGCCTCGTCATAGGCGACGGCGGCCGCCGTCCATTGGCCCTGGGCGCGATGAACGGCGCCAATGCCCATCCAGGCCCGTGCGTGATCGGGATCCAGGGCGAGCGCGGCCTGGTAGGCGGACTCCGAGGATGCAGCGTCGGGAGACGCACGTCCCAGAAGGTAGAGGAAGTCCGGCGACCCCTCGTTGTTCTCTGCGAGACCCCGGTACAGGTCCAGCGCGAGGCCGGCGCGCCCCGTGGCGAACAGGATGTCGATCAGGAGCTCGTGGCTCGGGACCTCATCGGGTGCCTCGGCCACGCGCGCCTTGACCTCGTCAAGGGCGGCAGCCACGTCCCCTCGTTCCAGGAGAGCCTCGGCGAGCGCCAGCGACGCGGCCGCCGCAGGTCGCGGGGCGATGGCCATGGCCAGGCAGGGGATCGAGGCGAGCAGGAGGCGGTGCACGGTACTCCGGGGGGACACATCGGGGTGATAATGTGTCGCGGTATGAGGTGGGTGCGCGGACCGCGGTCCATCGCGCGTTCCCTCTTCGCTCCGGTCCCTCCGGGACCCGGTCGCCGTCCGCGAGGCTCCATGGACATCCGCTCCGCGATGCCATTCCTGGTCTTCGGGTCGCTGGTCGGAACGCCCGCCCTGGCTGCCCGAGGGTCGGAAATCGCCGTGCTTGGCGTGCATGTCGAGGGACAGAGCGACGACGCGGCACGCGAGAACGCGGAGCGTCTGGTCCATGCGCTGGAGAAGGCGGGCAGCATGGTGCCCGTTCCGCCAGGAGAATTGCGTGCCCGCCTCGCAGGTCGGGAGCCGCTCGTGATCGAGGGTGCGTTTCTCGGCAGCGGCCGCGATCGACTCGAAGAGGGCCGGCGGCTCTATGATCGGGCGGAGCTCGAGGCCGCCATCCCCGTCCTCGGCGAAGCGGCCGATGCCCTGACGGCAGGGCTGGCCATCTCGCCAGACACCAAGGACCTCGTGGATGCGCTGGTGCTGCTCGGCCTCTCGCATCTGTTCTCGGGCGATGGAGACGGGGCGAGCCGGGTGCTCGAACGGGTCGCCATCCTCGACCCGGTCCGGGAACTGGACCCGGTCAACTATCCGCCGAAGGCGATCGAATTCTTCACGGAGGTCCGCCAACGGGTGCTGGATGCGCGGCGAGCCGAGCTGTTTGTGGAGATGCCCGGCGATGCCGCCCTGTTTGTAGACGACAAGCCGTCCCTCTCGACTGTCATAGAGCTCCCGCCTGGGGTCCACCATGTCTTCGTGGAGGGCGCAGACGGCCGACGCGCCTCGGAGCGGATCGCCCTGGAGGAAGGCGCGCAGGAGCGGCTGAAGATCCATATGCAGACGGCGTCGCTGGCGAAGGCAGGCAGCACGCCGGTCGCGCGTGCAGAGCAGACGGAGAGGCTGTATGCGTCGCTTGGCCGGCATGCGGCGACCGGGCTGCTGCTGGTTGCGGGCGAAACACCCGACCGTGCCGTCGCGCTTCAGCTGTACGAGCCACGGACGGGGAACTTCTCGAAGACCGTCACCGCGGAGGCGGGCGGCGACCCCATCGGGTCGCTGGTCGACCTCGTCCCCGTGCTTGCAGAGTATGTCGGTGAACAGGGCACGCTCCGCGCGGACCGTGTCTCGTCCCGAACCGTCGCGCTCGACGTGGCTGCGAACCCGCTGCTCGCCAGCATGCTGCTCGATCCGGAGGCGGTCGTCGAGACCGTCACCGTGACGCGCGAGACGCCGTGGTTCGTGTGGGCCGGTGTGGCGGCCGTGGCGGCGGGCGGCGCGGCCACGGCGGCCCTGCTGCTGACCCGGGAGGCAGGCGGCTCCACGGACGATGGCCAGAAGACGTCCGGCGTGATCGTCGTCGGGCCCATGCCGGACTGACGGACGGGGGCGGCATGTCATCAGCAGATGCGCTCGCGCGCCTCGCCGGGGTTCGCTCCCGGGGCGAGATCAAGCGTCTTGGACAGGATCTCGACCGGGACCCGAGCCTCCTGGCGGCGCTCCAGGCCGAGGCCGCGCGCCGAGGCCTCGACAGCGGCTTGACCGGAAAGCGTCTGGTCCGCGCTCTTCTCGACCGCTCGAGGTCGGCGCAGATCCGCACGAACCCCATCCATGTGGATGAGGCCTTCACGTGTGTCCACTGTGGGATGGACGTGCGCCCCGGTGGACGGCCGGTCCGGGACCACTGCCCGCACTGCCTCCGCAGTCTGCACGTCGACCGGGTGCCCGGCGACCGTGCATCCACGTGCGGTGGGGTGCTGGATCCCACGGCTCTGCGGCTGGACCATGGTTCCGTGGTCATCCTCTACCGTTGCCGAAGCTGCGGGCACGAGACCCGGACGATGTCCCACCCGGACGATGCGGTGCCTCCCTCGCTGTCGATCGCGGACCTGCCGTGACCCGTTTCGACCCATCGGTCGCCTGGCTCGAGGTGGCAGCGGCGCGCCCACGCCATCGCGCGCAGCACGCGGGCAGCCGGCCGGGTCCACTTCACGGGTAGAGCGGCACCGTTCCGCCCTGGAAGCCGGGCACCGGTGCGTGGTCACCCCGGTAGTGCGATGGGATGACATCCCTGGCCCGTTCCTGCAGATGCTCGATGTGGGCCGTCATGGTCCGGCGCACGAATCCGGCGACCATCCGCTCCGGCACTGCCCCCCCCACGTCCGTGGTCACGTGGTACGCGAACAGGCTCTCTGTGTCGGAGAGCGCGAGGAACACCAGCGCGCCTTCGTTGAGAGGCGTCTCGATTGCTGCGTCGAACATCTCGAGCGTCAGGCCCCGGACCGCGCCGCGGGCGACCCGATCCCGCACCCGGCTCGTAGCGCCGGGCCGCAGACGCCAGGGATGCTCCCAGACCACGCCTCCGGTCTGGGCGGCGAGTTGGACTTCATCCCAGGATTCGATCACCCAATGCCGATCGCTGAAGGGTTTCGGCACATCGAGCATCCCGTACCAGACGCCTCGGTGGGGCGCCTTCTCGATGCTGGCTTCGATGGCGTCGTCGCCGCCGGTGAAGTGGGGATCCTGGGTGGCGAGCCACATCGCGGTCTGGGATGTGTCGCAGACCGCAATCCCCACGGCGCGATGATGCCCATCCGGTCGCTTCTCGAGATGGGTGACGATCTCTCCGCTCGCGAGGGCGGCATGCTGGGCCGCCGTGAGAGGAGCGAGTGGCATGACGGCCACGCTGCGGAAGCGGTTCAGCAGGGCCTCGACCTCTGCCGGTGTGGCGGCGAGGGCGGCGGGGAGAATCAGGGCGAGCATGCGGTCCACCGAAGCGGGTATGGAGTGTACCGCTCGGAGGGGCCGGGGCCTCCCCTGCCCCGTGCTCGCGCCATGTGCCCGCGGGTCCCGTGCGCGGTATGGCGACCACCCCCGGCCCCGCATCGTGGAGAGCGCCATGGCCCCGACCACCCACCCGCACCGTCCTGGTGTCTTCGACGCACTCAAGGCACGTGGTTTCGTGAAGACGCATACCGACGAAGGTGCGCTTTCGGCCCATTTTGATGCGGGACCGGTCGTGTACTACGTGGGCTTCGACCCCACCGCGGACAGCCTGCATGCCGGCCACCTGCTGCCGGTGATGTGCATGTCGTGGCTGCAACGTTTCGGGCACAAGCCCATCGTCGTGCTCGGTGGCGGTACAGGTCGGGTGGGCGATCCGACCGGCAAGGACAAGACGCGCGAGGTGCTCACGCCGGAGGTCATCGCCCACAACCTGCGCTGCCAGAAAGAACAGATCTCCCGCTACCTGAGCTTCGAAGGCGACAACGCTGCGATCATGGTCGACAATGCAGAGTGGCTCATGCAGTGGGGATACGTCGACTTCCTGCGGGACATCGGCCGTCATTTCAGCGTCAATCGCATGCTGACAGCGGAGGGCGTCCGGCAACGGCTCGACCGCAACCAGGGGCTGAGCTTCATCGAGTTCAACTACCATCTGCTGCAGTCCTACGACTTCCTGCACCTCCATCAGGAGCATGGCTGTACGGTGCAGCTCGGTGGGGATGACCAGTGGTTCCACTTCCTCGGCGGCATCGAGCTGATTCGCCGCGTCGCGGGCAACCAGGGCCACGCCTTCACCATTCCGCTTCTGCTGACTGCGAGTGGGAAGAAGATGGGCAAGACGGAGTCGGGGGCCGTGTTCCTCGACCGGGACCGGTGCAGCCCCTACGACTGGTTCCAGTACTGGCTCAACGTAGACGATGCGGATGTGGAACGCTTCCTGCGGCTCTATACCTGGCTGCCCCTGGGCGACATCGAGGCGGCGACGGCAGAGGGCGGTCGCGCCCTCCGCGACGCCAAGCGTCTTCTCGCCCGGGCGACCACCGCGATGGCCCACTCGGAGGCCGACATGGAGGATGCCGACTTCGTGTCGGCGACCCTCTTCTCGAAGGCGCCCCTGTCCGACCCGGACAAGGCCCGCATCGTGCGTGTCCTGAGCGAGAGCGGGACCTTCCCGAAGACCACGGTGGCGCCGGGTTCAAGCTGGGCGGAGGCGGCCGTGGCCGCCGGTCTCGTGGCGTCGAGGTCCGAGGCGGGCCGGATGGTCAAACAGGGCGGCGCCAGGATCTGGCAGGACAGGGTCGTGGATGCAGGCACCGCCGTGGACCATGCTTCCGTGCTCTGGGCAGGCAAGAAGAAGGCCGCGCTGGTCCTGGTCGGGTAGCGCAGGACCGGCGGCCAGCGGCGTGGCAGCAACGCCCGTCAGAAGGGGCTGTTGGCATCGAGGTGCATCAGCGTCCAGGCCGTGTCACACCCGACCTTGTGCGCCATCCACGTATTCCACGCGTCGGACGCCGGATCATCCGGTTCCGTGCCCAGCGCGCAGCCCCCGGTGAGCAATGTGTGCATGTAGCCCCCAATCGCCTTGTCCAGGTCCCGATGCATGTGCCACATGTCGCGGTAGGCGGACTGCTGGGGATTTCGCTCCTTCATCTCGGCGAACAGCGTGCGAATCGGGATGGCACGGGCATGCGGGAGCTCTCCCTGGTCGATCATGTGCTGCGCGACGCCGAGGTCCGTGTCGTTGATGACACCGCTGTCGCGCCTGTCGAGGCCGTACAGCATCGAGGTGTCGCCGTGGTTGCCGTGGTCCTGCATCGGGAATCCGAACGAGAACCGGAACCGCCCCGGGTCGACCGTGTAGCGTTTTTCAGGTTCAAAATTGGAATTCGCCCGCCCGTAGTTGAACGTGATGAGCGCGCCGGTACCGGTTTCGAGCGACTGGGGCGCTTGCTCGAAGACCCAGCGGAGCCCGGCGAGGATGCCGTTCTCCGAGCTGGACCCCGTGTGGTTGTAGGTCAGCGCCAGTTCGGACACCCCACACCCGCGGAATGGAGATGCGAGGTCGGGCTCGCCTCGAGGGTGCGCGGTGGTCTGGGCTTCGAGTACGACGGTGTGGGCGAGGCCTGACAGCCGGGCGTCTCCGCCGACGGCTTCCCGCTGCGTGATCTGGGAGTAGATGGTCGCAGCGGCCAGCTGTGCGCCGACCTCCGAGGGGTGGGAAGAAGATGCATCCCGCTCCTCCTCGCGAAGCGCGGCCCACGCAAGACCAGCGGGGACGGTCTGCACCTCCACGGAGGCGCCACCTGCAACGCGGTAGGTGACGTCCGCGAAGTGCTCGATCGACCCGCTGCTTCCCCCTTCCTGGGGCCACGTCACCAGCAGGAGCGGTTGGGCACCGCCCGCGGCGACCCGGGCGGCGATCCGGTGCGCTCCGAGGGCGAAGAATCCGGGCATGTCGGCCACGATGGCGGGGTCTGCGGCGATGACGACATGATCCCAGCTGATGTCCCCCCTCCCGGACAGGCGCTCCATCCGCTCGGCCTGCCCATCGGGCCAGTGGTAGTACTGCGCGAGCGAATGGCGGTGGTGGGTGTAGGTGTACTCGTTGCCGGCGCCGCCCAGCCCGATGGTCACGTCCCGGGTGGCATGGATGTCCTCAGCCACGATCATCAGGGAGTCGGGTGCCGTCTCGTCTGCAGTGAAGAGCACCTCCAGGGCTGCGGCGACCGGTCCGGGAGAGAACGACGAACGACCGTCGATCGACTGGCTGGTTCCCAGGAGCAGGATCGCCAGCGCGCCGTCTCCGTTGAAGTCCGGGTCGATGGGAGCCGTGGGTCCGGGCCCGCGGGAATCCCGAGCGGCGGAGTCGCCATGGGCGGAGGACGTCATTCCCCGGCGGTCGACGCATCCGGTCAGCAGGGCGGTCATCGCGATCAGTGGCGGGATGGCTGCCATGGCGGCCTCGGGGCGGTCCGGTACGACTCCGACCGGGTTCTCGTCCACCATACGCGAGCAGATCCAGACCGGCATCCGGTGCGCCGGGGACCCGGGGGTTCCGGGCACCGTTTCGAACTCACTCCACGCGCTGGCGGAGAACCGGGTTCCCGGCAGGAAGCGCGATGCCGCCCTGTACGCGTGCGCGGACGTCGTTGAACCCGACCGAATCGCGGTCGTAGACGGCGACGATGACCTCGTCGCCGGCCTGCAGGCGGTCGTCTGCTGCGAACGGGGTGTAGCGGGTCGCGCCGATTCCGATGACCGCCCCTGCAGGCTGGTCGTGCAGCAGGGCTGCGAGGTGCTCGAGCGGGCCCTCCTCCGCCTGGTCGTTGAGCTTTTCGGCGATCCAGGTGAGGAGCGATGCGTGGAAGCAGGCGTAGCTCTGCACCGGGCTGTCCTCTCCATACGTGCGGAGGACGCCATCGCGGCGCAGGAAGGCGACGAGGTTGTACCGATCGAGCGGGCCGCCGATCTCGAGCGTCTCGAGCGGCACCACCTCTGGTGCGAACCCCTTCGTGGCTGCGCCCCAGTTCTTCTTGATGCTGATCTTGGGCGCCGGCTTGCGGATGCTGGCGTCGTTGTACGCGGTGAAGCCCAGCGGCCGCACAGCAGCCACCCGTCCATCCAACCAGTCGAGCGCGACGAACAGGGCGAGCTCCGGCTCGGCCTGGACGCGGGCTGCGTCGCTGCCTCGCGGGAGGCGAAGCCGGTCGAACGAGACGGGGTCGACCCCCAGGAATCCCCGGCTTCCGGGGATGTAGGTCGGAAATATGCCCTTGGGCTGTCCGGCTGCAGCCTCGACCTGGGTGAAGTCCCCGGCTTCGCCTGCCTGTTCCAGGTGACCGGCCATGTTGCCGGCGATGCCGAACCGGGGGACGTCGCGGAAGCGGTGTGGGTCCATGGCATGGATGTAATCCAGCGCCCGGAGCCTGCACCCTGGCCACGCTATGCTCTCGTCGACCGCCGGGAGACGCCATGCATCGCCTACGCCTTGTCTGTTTCGCGACGCTGCTCGGGTGTGGCGGCGCAACGGAACCGGACGGGTCTGGTGACGATCCGTGCGCAGGCCCGGGGGCGCTGTCGGACTGTCTGGCTCCGACCCGGACGATGGCCTACTACGCAGAGAAGTCGAGCGCCTACTTCGACACCATGGACAAGCGTGTTGAGCCGGGTCTCTGGCCTCCCTATGGGGAGACCGTGGCCCGCTGGGAATGGCCGCCGTGGCTCAAGCTCACAGCCTACGGCCGGGACAACATCGAGGCGTCCGACACGCTGTTGCGCGCCTACCCATCCATTGTCGAGGAACGGGACTGCCGTGGCTTCGACACCCAGCCGTTCGGCCGGTGCCGGGTCGTGTTCTACTACGACGACGCGCTGCATGAAGGCCGGGGCTGCCCCATCTACGAAGAGTTCGTCTTCAATGACGACGGCGAGATCACGTGGATCGAGGCATGGTCGGACCAGCCTGACATGCTGCCGATGGACGGGGGCGTGGACCCCTGGGCAGAGGGCGAAGACGTCACACGGCTGTCGAGCCGGATCCCCGGTCTGGGGGCCGGGAACGGAACCCTTGTCCTGGATGGGGACGCCATGATGACTGCGGTTGCCTCGGATGCAGATGTGGCGGACTTTCATGCGCGGGCCAACGATTTCTTCGCGACGTGGTCGGCGGAGCTGGAGGCCGCTGGCGATGAGATGTGGGTCGATGGCTGCGGTTGGTAGGGGAATGGGCGGTGCCGGGTCCCGACCGGAGCCGGGTCCCGGAGTGGCGCTGCCGGTCTCGCGCCCATAGTCGGCCCGGTCTGCGCGTCGCGCACCACACTGGAATGCCCGTGAGCACCTTCTCCGAACTGGCGCTGATCCCTCCCCTGCAGAGGGCGATCGCCGAGGCTGGATACGAGACGCCGACGCCCATCCAGGCCCAGGCAATCCCTCCCCTTCTCGACGGGCACGACGTGCTGGGCTGCGCCCAGACGGGGACCGGCAAGACCGCGGCGTTTGCGCTTCCGGTGCTGCAGCACATCGAGCGGAGTCCGCGCGGACGCGGTCGTCGGCACATCCAGGCGCTCGTCCTGACGCCCACGCGTGAGCTCGCCAGCCAGATCGCGGAGAGCTTCTCGACCTACGGACGGCACCTCGACCTCCGCTGTCGCGTCATCTTCGGTGGTGTCAGCCAGCGTCCCCAGGTGGCCTTCCTGCGAGATGGAATCGACGTTCTGGTCGCGACGCCCGGTCGGCTGCTCGACCTCCATGGACAGGGACACATCGACCTCTCCCATGTGGACTTCTTCGTCCTCGACGAGGCCGATCGGATGCTCGACATGGGCTTCATCCACGACATCCGACGGGTTCTCGCGGTGCTTCCCGACCGCCGCCAGAACCTGCTCTTCAGTGCGACGATGCCGCCGGACATCGTCAATCTCGCTGGCGGATTCCTTCGCGACCCGATCCGCGTCGAGGTCGCACCGGAGAGCACGACGGTCGAGCGGATCGATCAGTACATCATGTATGTCCAGAAGTCCGAGAAGCGACGACTGCTCACCGCTCTGCTCGAGAACCCCCGCCAGGGAATCGAGCAGGCGATCGTCTTCACGCGGACCAAGCACGGCGCCAATCGCGTTGTCCAGCACCTGCAGAAGGCGGGTCAGGAGGCAGCCGCCATCCACGGGAACAAGTCCCAGGGCGCCCGGGAGCGTGCGCTCGGTGGATTCCACGCGGGCACGCTGCGGGTGCTGGTGGCGACCGACGTGGCGGCCCGGGGAATCGATGTCGATGGGGTCACCCATGTATTCAACTTCGATCTGCCCTACGAGCCAGAGAGCTACGTGCATCGGATCGGTCGGACCGGACGGGCAGGTCGGGAGGGCACGGCCATCGCGTTCTGCCAGGAGGACGACGGACCCCTGCTCCATGCCATCGAGCGGCTGACCGGCATCCCGCTGACACCGGTCGTGGAGCAGCCCTACCATGATCCAGCGTGCATTCCCGGGCCCGACACCCGAGGCGGCAAGGGGCGTCGAGGACCGTCCGGGCCTCGCCCCGGCGGTGGGGGTCGCCGGGGCGGCGGAGGCGGCCGCCGGGGTGGGGGTCGCCGGGGGAGCGGCGGAGGCGGCAGTCGCCGGGGTGGTCGTGGCGGTGGTCGCGGCGGTCGTCGCTGAACGTCAGGTCGGCCCGTCCTCCGGACGCGCGGCCGTCGCGTCGAGCAGCGATGCGATCGCACGGCGCAGCACGGGACGGGTGAACGGCTTTGCGAGGAAGGCGCGGCGGTTGTCGAGTGGCAGCCGTTTGACGAACTCGCGGCTCGCGTGGCCGGAGACGAAGAGGATGGGAGACCCCAGGCCTGCGGCGTTGATCGCGGCGACGATCTCTGGCCAGGCGCCGTCTGGGAGCATCATGTCGGACACGACGAGGTCGGGTGGAGAAGAGGGCTCCGTCTTCAGCCAGCGCGCGAAATCCCCGACGCTGTCCACGCTATGCACCCGGGCGGCTCCGAGGTCCTGCAGCTGGCGCTCCAGGAGCTTCCGGGTTCTTGGATGGTCTTCGAGGACGAGGACGCATCGATCCCGGAGATGTGGCAGGACGCCCGAGGTGGCAGCAACGCCCGCAATGCCGCTCCGGACCGGCGCGTCAGCTGCAGGAAGCAGGAGTTCAAAGGTCGCTCCGGCTCCGTGACTCTCCGCGTAGCGCAGGTCGCCGCCGTGCATGCGGGCGAGCCGTCGGCTGATGGTCAGGCCGATCCCTGCGCCGGTCCCTGCCTCCTTGGTGGTCATGACCGGCTTGAACAGCTGCGGCACGACCGCGGCGGGGATTCCAGGACCGTGGTCCCGGACCCGGATCAGGAGGGGGTCGCCGGCCTGTACGGAGATCTCCACCCGCGATGGTGCGTCACCGGCTGCATCCAGTGCATTCTTGATGAGGTTCAGGACGATCTGCTGGAGGTGCATCGACGCGCATTCGGTCCACAGCTGGGCGTCCGGCGCTGCGATCTCGAACTGGGAGTCGAAGGCGGCGAGACGCCGCCCGAACGATACGGCCTGCCGGATGGAGGGCAGCACCTCGAAGATCTCGGTCTCCGTCGGGTCGTTCCGTACGAACGACAGCATCTGCCCTGCCATGGTTCCCGCATGCTCGACCGCCTGCATGAGGTCCGCCTTCAGCTCGGTTTCATGCGGCAGCTGCTCCGTCAGGAGCTCAGCGGTGGATCCGATGACGAACAGGTAGTTGTTCAGCTCGTGGATCATCGCGCCCGTCATCATGCCGAGGGCCTCGATCCGCTGGCGTTCCCCGTCGCTGGCGAGGCTGCGCTCCAGCGCCTGACTCGTGCGGATCGACTCCGTGACGTCGGTGAGTCGGTACGCCCAGACGCCGTCTGGCCCAGGGCCGTAGACGGCTTGCTGCACGAAGGACGAGGGGTCCTCCATCCCGCTGGTAAGCCGCTGCCCAGCACGCGCGGGATTCTGGATGGCCTCCCGCTGGAGGCTCTCGAGAACGGAGCCGGAAAGATCCGTGAGATTCCCTCCGTCCGCGAGGCGCGCGATGATCCGGTGAGCGGCTGCGTTCCAGTGCACGGGTCGGTTGTCCGCATCGAGCAGAAGGACCGCGGAGGGGTCGCCCTGCAGCAGGAACTCGAGCATTCGCTGTGTCTGTGTCGCTCGTCGTGCCTGATGCCAGCGCTGCAGTGCGCTCCGGACGGCGCCAAGCATGTCGCCCCTCTGCAGTGGCTTCCGGAGGAGGCCATCGAGAATGCCGGTATTGACCGCGGCGCCGATGTCGGAAGACGGAACCGGACCATCGATCAGGATCGCCCGGATCTGGGGCGCGAGCTGGGTCAGCTGCTGGAGGAGCTGATGTCCTCGGAGCTCCCGCATGTCCTCCGCAACAACGAGAACGGCCACCGGAAGACCCTGCCCGAAGGCCGCCTCGATGAATCGGATCGCCGCAGGGCCAGACGCAGCCCGCTCGAGCACGGCGTCGTCCCGGAGCGCCTCGGCCAGCGCATCATGAAGTCCGGCGAGGCTGCCTGGGTCGTCATCGACGCACAGGACGATCGGGCGCTCGGGGGAGCCGGGTTCCGGGCTGTCTGCCTCCACGCCTGATTCCCCCTGGTCTTCTGTGGTCCTGTGGGACCGGGTCACGCCGGCCCGGAGCGGCATGGCGTCCTTCTGACATTGTCCTACGAAAGCCTTGGATCCGGACAACTGGATGGCAAGCCCAGTGTAGACAAGCCGATCGCTTTGCGGGGGCGGGAGCGGAGCATGCCGAGGTCCCCTCAGCCGCCCGGCGACGTGGAGGGTGGAAGGGCAGGGAGGACGCGGTCCAGGAATGCCCGCAGGTCGCCGACCTCCTCGATGCACAGCTCATGCCCCATCGGGTAGTCGAACCAGGTCGCGTCGAGGTGCCGGGAAAGCATGGCGAAGGCGTGCCGTCCGCGGTCCCACGGCACCGTGGGGTCGTGGATTCCGTGGGCGAAGAATGCCGGCATGCCATCAGTCGCTCGCGCGCGCTCCGTGTCGAGTGCGTCCGGCAATACGAGGTAGGTCGAAAGCGCGACGACACCAGCAAGCCGTTCCCGCCAGCGGAGCGCGCAGTGCAGCGCCAGCGCTCCGCCCTGGCTGAACCCAACCAGAAGGATGCGTGCTGCAGGGACCCCCCTGGATTGTTCTTCTGCGATGAGCATGTCCACGAGCGAAGCGGTCTCTCGGATGTCCGATTCCGGCTCCCGGCCGGGTCCAGGGGCCATCTGTGTGATGTCGTACCAGGCCCGCATCGGGTAGCCGCCGTTGATCGTCACGGGGCGCACCGGCGCATGGGGCAGTACGAAGCGCAGGTCGGGCCGCTGGAGCAGCGGAAGAACGGGCACGAAGTCGTCGCCGCTGGCGCCGAGCCCATGCAGCCAGATGACGCTCCCGCTCGGGTTGGCGGGGCCCTGGATGATGGATTCAAGGGGTTGGGTCATGCAGGCTCCGGTCGGCGCAGCGTATCGCTTGTGGGCCGAGATCGGGCCGTGCCGGACCGTGGAGGCGGCATCTGCCCATCGGCGTGGCGGAGCATGGCATCCCGCCCTGTGCGGCGTCGGGTGGTCCGCGTCTGCCAGAGCCCATACGCTGCGGGCGCATGTCGGCTCCGCCTCCCAATGCCTCCGCCCGCATCGAGCATGCCCTCGCACTGCGCATCCTCCGGGGAGATCCCGCGCCAGGGGACCGCCTGCCTCCGGTGCGTGCCCTCGCCGTGGAATTCGGCGTCACGGCCCCCACCATCCAGCGGGTCGTCGCACGGCTGGAGGGCCGCGGCCTGGTCCAGGCGCTGCATGGGAGCGGAGTGATCGTCCGGGACCCTCGCCGTCATGCCGGTCTGGACGTGCTGCCGCTGTGGTTCGAGGCCCATGCGTCCGAGCCCGCTGCGGGCGCAAAGATGCTTGGTGACGTGCTTGCCATCCGCCGGGGCATGGCTGCGCAGCTCATCCCTCTGCACCGGGAAGCCATCCTCGCGGCGGCTCCGATGCTCGCGAGGCATCTGGCAGCGCAGAAGGCCGCCTCCTCGCTCTGGCCACGTGCGGAAGCGGATCTGGCTGCGACCCGTGCCGTGCTTGAGGTCTGTGGCAATGCAGCAGCGGTGGCGATCTTCAATACCGTGGAGCAGCTGGTCCGAACCGTCCCCCATGTGGCGGAGGCGCTCTATGGCGACGCGTCTGCGCTCGACGCGAATTGGGCAGATGTGATGGCGGCCGTCGCGCTCGACGACGATCCCCAGGAGTCGGGTCGCCGTCTCGAAGCTGCACTGGCTGCGACGGATGCAGCAGCGGTGGCGCGCTTCGAGGAACGCCTGACGGCGGCACCGATCAGGACGATGGTGCGACGAGGGACACCACCGAACCGGTGAGAAGCGTCGCGAGGGTGCCTGCCACGACGGCCCGGCCCGCGAGGCCGGCCAGCTCGGTCTTCCGGTCGGGGATCACGCTCCCCAGCCCGCCGACCAGGATTCCCAGCGAGCCGAGGTTCGCGAAGCCGCACAGGGTCGTCACGACGACCCGCCGGCTGCGGGGAGACAGGTCCATCGCGGCACCGTCTGCCAGGTCCATGTATGCGACGAACTCGTTGAGGACCGTCTTCGTGCCCATCAACTCGCCGGCGGGCAGGGTCTCGGCCCAGGACAGGCCGGTCAGCCAGAGCAGCGGGCGGAAGACCCCCCCGACGAGGTCCTGCAGCGTCCATGTGCCGTCACCGGGAAGCATGGACAGACCGCGATTCACCAGATGGACCAGCGCGAAGAGCACGATGATGGTGGCTGCGATGTCGAGCACCATCTTCGTGCCTTCTGCCGTGCCGCGCATCAGCGCGTCCACCACGCCCGGGTCGGGGCGCTCTGGGACGGGAATCGTGTCCGGCCCGTCGCCGGCCGGAAGCATCGCATGGCTGATGGTCAATGCTGCCGGCACGCTGAGGAGGCTCGCGACCAGGATCTGGCCCAACGCACCGGGCAGCACCGGCTCGATGATGCTCGCGTAGAGCACCATCACGGTCCCTGCGACGGTTGACATGCCGCAGACCATCAATGCGAACAGCTCGGCCGGCGCCATGCGGGAGAGCCAGGGGCGGATGAGCACGGGCCCTTCGATGATGCCGAAGAAGACGCTGGATGCCGCGCCGAAGGCCAGGGGACCTCCCGTCCGGAACACCGTCTGGACTGCGGCGGCGAGCATCCGGACCACCAGCGGAATGACCCCCACATGGTGGAGGACTGCCGAGACCGCACTCACGACCAGGACGAGTGGCAGCACCCGGAAGGCCACGATGAAGGCGCCGCCGGGGCTGCGCTCCTCGAAGGGAAGCTCCCCACCGGCGAGGTAGCCGAACATGAAGCGGGAACCCTCTGCGGTCGCCGATTCGAGCAGCAGGACGCCGTCATTGAGCCAGAGCAGCATCTCTGCCACGCCTGGTGTCCGAAGAAGCACCATGCCCATCAGCAGCTGCACGCAGATGCCGAGGAGCAGCCGCTGCGGCCGCACACGTCGGCGGTCCTGGCCGATCAGCCATGCCAGCAGGGGAAACACGAGGAGGCCGAGTCCGGCCTGGACAGCGGGCACGGTGGCCTCCGGACGCCCAAGCCTACTCGATGCAGGCGCGCTGCCGTGAACCTCCGCCGCCCTTGTGCCCTGCCCTCAGTACTGGCTGTCGACCTGCGAATGGCCGACGGTGATGCGGACGAGGCCGCGGATGTCGGCCTCCGCCACGTCGTTCGGGTCGGCGTATGCACGGCTGACCTGGGCGCCCATCCGGATTCCGGGGGACACCGCCACGGCGGCCTCTCCCAACCAGCCGAGGCTCGGGTCGACCCCTGCGAGGATCCGCAGGATCGGGCCACTGTGGCCAAGCCCTGCGACGGGGCCCGCGAGGGGGGTGGACAACGATGTCGGGCCGTAGAGGTAGCGGGCCCATGCGTAGACGAGGTCAGGGTCCCCCGCCCAGACCATGCCCGTGGGCTGGAGCCAGACCGGACTGTCCCACAGCCCTGGACGGCCGGGGAGCGCGAATCCGCCTTCGATGCCGACGTACTCTCCATGCCAGCCGACCCGGCCGGCGAGCACACCATGAACGGTCCGGTCGCCTCGTTCGTAGCGGGGCGGCGTGTAGATCCCGTCGGCTTCGACCCGCTGCAGGGTGTCGGCCGCCGAGATGAAGGCTGGCATGAGGTCGAACTGGCCGCCCCACGTGAGTCCATTGTCGGCGCGGTGGCGGACATGGACGTGCGCGCTTGCTGCGATGTACCGGTAGACCCAGGCGGTCTCTCCGTCATCCGCAGCCCGTCCCTCGAGGACCGATGCGCGCTCTCCACCGAGCGCGATGTCGGTCTCCAGTCCTTCGGGCGGAGGCGATGCCGCTACGAGGAAGACAGACAACAGGAGGACGGCCGGGCGGTGGATTCGGGTCATGCCCGCACCCTACCCGCTCAGACGGGTGATGCCCCATGCGAGACCCCATGGTGGGCTCAACCGCGCGTGGGTTCCCAGCGGGCTTCGCGCAGGAAGCTCGTGTCGAGGTACTCCCGCTCGATCATGGCGGCCATCTCCTCGGCGTCGCGGAAGCGGTCGTAGTCGACGCGGATCACGGGCACGGTACGGGAGATGTCTGCGATGAACGTCTCATACTCGGCATAGAGTGCGGTCAGGTACTCCATGGTGATGCCGGTCTCCACGTCCCGGCTGCGGAGCTTGATCCGCTCCATGCTTCGGTCCGGCTTCACGTCGAGGTACACGATGACGCTGGGGCGGCACATGAAGTTGGACATGTGGCGGAACAACGAGAGGTAGGTCTCGAAGTCTCGCTCATCCATGAGCCCGAGCTGGACGAGCATCTTCGCAAAGACGGCGTCCTCGTAGATCGTCCGGTCCTGCACGCCGCCGCCGCCGCGCCAGATGATCTCCTGGTGCTGCTGGAAGCGCCGGTTCAGCAGGTAGATCTGGGTCGCGAACGCGTATCGGGCGGTGTCCCGATAGAAATCGGCCAGGTACTCGTTGTCCTGTACCGGCTCATAGTAGGTGGGCAGCCCGAGATGGTTGCCGAGCGCAGTGGCAAGCGTCGACTTGCCGGCGCCGATCATGCCCGCGATGCCGATGAAGAGGTCGTTGAGGCGTTCCATGCGCGCGGCCCTAACCGGCGAGCCCTGCTCTCAGCGAACGCTCGCGTTGTTGCCCGAGGCATTCCGGGGAACGGTGGCCGCGAGGACGCGTGCCAGCAGACGGTGCGCGGGAGACGCATGGACCGCCCGCGCGTCGGGTCCTCGACCCCGCTTGCTGGCGAGCAGCTTCTTCACGATGGTTCCCACAATGGAGCGTGCCACTTCGCCTCCATGCTGCATCGTAGCCTGTCGCAGGATGGCGGGTGGTAGCATGGCGGGGGTGGACGGGAGGAAACCGTGTCCGACGACATCGAAGAGGTTCGCGATTTCGAGGCGCTGTCCGCGGAGCAGGATGTGCCTGCAACGGATGCATCACCGCGGTTCCCCCGCTGGGTCCTCTACGCAGGCGCACTGGTGTTGTTCAACGCGGCCTCCTACGTGTTCGACTGGGGCTGGGTGCTCTGGTAGGCCGGTCGATGGATGACGGGCGCGCCCGACAACTGGCCCGATGGGAGCGCTGTTTCGATGTGCTGCTGGGTCTGAGCATCGTCTTCTGGGCGGTGGTTGCCATCGGGCGGGTGGATGCAGCGGAGCGCTTCACGCCTGTACGATTGTCCATCTCAGCGCTGAACCTCACGGTGGGGATCCTGTTCCTGGCCAGGCGCCCGCTGGAGGCTGGGGGTGGCGTACGCAGGTCTGTTCTCGCGCTGCCGAGTCTCGCGGCCAGCGGCGTCGCGATGTCGTTTGCCCCTCCCCCTTCGGAGTGGTTCTTCTTCATGTCGGTCTTCTTCACCGCGGCGACTGCCTGGTCGGTGTCCTCGCTGCTCTGGCTGGGACGTTCCTTCTCCGTGCTGCCGGCGCGGCGGGGGCTCGTGACGGGGGGGCCCTACCGGTTGCTTCGGCACCCCGTCTACATGGGCGAGCTGCTGATGCTGCAGGTGGTCGGTGCCGCATCCGGCTCTCGCCTTGCGCAGCTCATCTGTTTTGGCGCCATCCCGCTGATGGCGGTCCGCATCCTCGCAGAGGAGCGAGTCCTGGCAGGCGATCCCGCTTGGGGAGCATATGTCCGCCGGACCCGCTGGCGGCTCGTCCCGTGGCGCTGGTGAGCCGCCCGCGCGTGGCCGTCCTGGGCGCCGGCTGCGTGGGCGCCTGGATGGGAGGGATGCTCGCACGCGCCGGTTGGGCGGTGACGCTCATCGGGCGGTCTGGACTGTGCGACTCGGTGCGCGCCGGTGGTCTGGAGGTTGCGGCCCTGGGTGAGCGGCCAGTGGCGGCGCCGGTCATCGTGACGACACGGCCGGAGGGGGCCGCCGGCGCGGATGTGCTGATCGTGTCCGTGAAGGGTCGGGATACCCGGCGGGCCGCGGAAGGGGTTCGAAGGCGGCTTCGGGCAGACACCGTGGTCATGAGCTTCCAGAACGGCCTCCGGAATCCGGCGCGGCTCCGTGCCGTGCTCCCGGCACATCGGGTCGTGCCGGGCATGGTCAGCTTCAATGTGGCCTGGGAAACGGTGCCGACGGGCGGCGCTCGCTTCCGTCAGCTGACGAGCGGACCGGTTGCGCTGGAGGACGGGGCCGCGTCCCCGATCGTCGGCGCATTGCGGTCCGTTGGCGTGGCAGTGTCCACCGTGACCGACATGCAGCCGGTCCAGTGGACCAAGCTGGTGCTGAATCTCAACAATGCCGTGAATGCACTCTCGGGATTGCCTCTGGCAGAGCAACTCTCCCACCGGGGCTACCGGCGGATCCTCGCGGATGCGATGGACGAGGCCTGGACCGTGATGGACGCGGCAGGAATCCGGTCCCTG
>JAYYRS010000220.1:0-29481 GCA_036126975.1 Myxococcota bacterium | reverse complement strand
TCGCGGGCTTGTTTGCATCCGATCCGGTCGTGCGGTGGTGGGTCGACATCCACGGGCCGATGGAGACAGAGGACGTGCCCACCGACCTTCCCGGACCGCCGAGGACCGCGGAGGGGGACGCAAGCCCACGGACCGCGGTGGTTCCGGATGCGGGCCGCAGCGCCCGTGCCGGTGTCGCTGGTGGAGTCGCCGCAGCGGAATCCACGCCAGCGACGGCTGGATTCGCGCTCGCGACCCCCGACAACGATCCCAGCCGGGTCGGGACGCCCGCAGTCCGATTGGAGACGGCACCACCCCCGCCCCCGCCCCCGCCTGTGCCCCAGGAAGTGCTCCCGATGCCCAGCGAGGCCGAAGAGGCCGTTGGTCAGGACTGGGAGGAGGTGGGAAGCGACATGCCCCGCTTGAAGCTGGAGGTCATCGCGCCGCTTGCCGACGACCTCCGGGTGGTCTGTGCGAATGGAGTGTCGGCGCACGGCGTGGATCAGGTATCGCTCACTGCGCGACAGGGGCGGTGCGATGTCCGTGTGGTGGGTGTGTCGGGACTCGCGACGGGGCGCTTCCGCCCGGAGAATGCGGGTCGGGTGACCTGTCGGGTGGAGTTCGCCGACCAGCTGCGCTGCCGGGGCGAGTGAGGGCGGCTCAATCCGCCGCGCCCGCGGACGGCGAACGGTCGCCGCTGCGCCAGGCTGCCCATGCGCAGAGCAGTCCCAGGGTCATTGCGCCCGCGAACTTGGACTCTTGCAGCATCCAGGCGAAGGCGGGCATCGCATTCTGGGCGGGCCGCAACACATAGAGGGGCCACGCCGTGAAGAATCCGGCCGCTCCGGCAATCCATCCAGCTCCGCGGGGAAGGAGACCGCGTCCGACCGCGGCGCCGAGGGCAGCAGCCGGCAGGAGCAGGAAGACCAGATGGTGCTCGTAGGCATAGACCGGCGTGACGGTGCTGAGCACCGCGAGCGCGCCAAAGGCGCAGGCCTCGCCCAGTTTCCCGCGAGACCGTCGGAAAATCGGGACCATGCCGGCGATGAGTCCTGCACTCACGAGTTTCGATGCGCCGGCCGCGCGCGGGTCCAGGTGGTGCTTGTCCGGTCCGGGCCAGAGCTGGTTGAAGAGGTCCGGGATGGAGTGGTTCGCTGGCAGCGTGATGGGCACGCGCAGGCCGTGGTACTCGCCGGTCGAGAACCCGGGGAGGATCTCCGTGTAGAACCGCAGCTGCGTGTCGAGCCCTACGAGGGGCAGTGCCGCGACGCTCAGCCCGACAGCCGTCAGGACGGACAGCAGGGCCGGACGCCAGCGACCCGTTCCCATCCAGCCCAGGAGGTTGATTGCTGGAGACATCTTGGCCATGCCCGCCATGCCCACGAGCACGCCGCCTGCGGGTCCCGCGGCCCGCCAGAGTCCGACCACGGTCAGGAGGAGCACCGGGAGGTTGGCCTGGCCCATCTTGAGGTTGTCGGGCACGGGCGTGAACGTGGCGAGAATCAGTGCGAGAAGCAGCCAAGAAGCACCGAACCATCGACGCATGGCAGCGAGGATGCCGAAGACGCATAGCTGCTGGATGCCGAACCAGAGCTGGTAGGCAGTCGACAGGGATAGCGGCACGGCCCAGAGCATCCCAAGCAGGAAGGGAGGCGGATAGAAATAGGGATGGACGGCGCGACGGGTGCCGTCAGCGCGTGCGCGGCGTCCGAGCGCAGGGGTGTCATAGGGGTCTCCTCCGGCCCATGCCTCCTGGACTGCGTAGTGGTAGGTCGCGAAGTCTCGCCCGCTGGGCGCTCGCCGGACCGAGCGAAAGGCGAATCCGGCCTGCACCGCGTAGAGCGCCAGCAGGAACGCGATGGCAGCGGTGCGAAGGGGAGCTCGCTTCACCATGGCGGGTCCCCGTCGCGTGTTCTTGGAGTCGGTCGGTTCGACATCGCGGGCAGCCTACCGCGGGCTCGGGTGCGGTGCGGGCCCCACGGTTGCGGTAGGGGGGCGCCATGGGCGACGCACTCTTCGACACCATCGCGCGCTGGCAGGGCGACCGCCCGTGGGGCCGCATGCTCGACGCCGGCACGGGCGCCCACTCCCTCCGGTGGGTTCGCGGCCTCGACACCCCCGGGTGGACCGCGGTCACGGGTGACCCTGCTCGGCAGCGGACACTGCATGCAGCGGTTGGCGACGCGCTCCGCCCTGGCGATGCAATCCTGACCGGCAACTGGTCCGATGTCGCCTTCCTGGCCGATGAACGGTTCGAGACGGTGCTCGCGGACTACCTGCTGGGCGCTCTCGATGGATTCGCGCCCTACCACCAGGACCGGCTTTTCGCACGACTGCGGATGCATACCAGGGGTCGGCTCTACATCATCGGGCTGGAACCGTACCCGGACGGAGTCGTGCCAGGAGCGGGTGCGGACTCGGAGGCGGGTCGGTGCATCCGCGAGCTGGCGCGGGTGCGGGACGCCTGCATCCTGCTCGCGGGGCATCGGTGCTATCGGGAATACCCGCTGGAATGGGTGATACGGAACCTGGAGCAGCACGGGTTCCGGGTCCAGGAGGCCACCCGGGTGCCCATCGTCTACCGGGAGCGCTTCGTCCATGGGCAGATGGATGTCTGCCTGAGGAAGCTCGCATGCATCCGTGACGCGGAGTTCGTGGCGTCGATGCGGCAGCACATCGAGTCCGTCCGGGCCCGTGCCCTCGATGCATGCGCGAGGCTCGACGGTCTGCGGTTCGGACACGACTACGTCGTTGCGGCCGAGCCGATCGCGTAGGGGCTGCCGCAGATGGACGACCGGCCGACGCGCTGGATTCGGATGCACCCGACCGCCAGGGGGGCGCGGGCCGGATAGCGGTCCGCATGCGACCCCGCTTCCATCACCCCCTGCGTGTCCGCTATGCCGACACGGACGCGCAGGGACATGTGTTCTTCGCCAACTACCTCACCTACGCCGATGAGGGGCTGTCAGCCTGGATGCGGAGCGTGGGCTGGTCATACGATGTCGTGGTGGCGGCAGGGGTGGATTTCGTGTTCGCCGATGCGCATGCGCGCTACCGCGAGCGGGCGTTCTTTGAGGACCTCCTCCATGTCCACGTGGGGCCTCACCGTCTCGGCAACACCAGTCTGGTGCATCGATTCGAGGTCGTGCGTGCGGCGGATGACACGCTGCTTGTCGAAGGCGAGCTGGTGCAGGTGTGCCTGGCGATGCCCCAACGGCAGAAGACCCGCGTGCCCGATGCGCTGCGGGCAGCCATCCGTGCGCATGGTGGGCTGGTCGGCTGAGGGGCGCCGTTGCTGGCGGCATCCGCTACCGGACCCCCTGTCGCGGGCGCAGGGCCGCTCCGATCGCGGCAGCAAGCCCCAGCAGCGGCGTGACAGGCGAGCTGCCGCTGCTGCTGCAGCCGCCACTCCCCTTCGCACCGTCGCTGCCCTCCACGGGATCGGCTGTGGACTCATTGCCTGTCGTGTCGTTGTCTCCGCCGTCACCATCTCCGGTGCCGTCGGCAGCCGAGCCGTCCTCGCCATCGCAGTCCGAGTCGACCCCATCTCCGGGACGATCAGCAGCACCCGGATGGACTCCCGGATCGCTGTCGTCGCAATCATCTCCCCCGTGGGCATCCGAGCGATGGCCGTCAGCATCGGCGTCGAAGTCGTCCGCTCCGTCGCAGTCTGCGTCGATCCCGTCGTACCAGGAGTCGGTCGCGTCGGGATGTGTGCGTGGATCATCATCGTCGCAATCGTCGCCACCGGAATCCTGGGCGTCGAATCCGTCGCCGTCAGCGTCATCATCGCTGTCTCCAGCGCAGTCCTGGTCGACGCCGTCGTACCAGGTCTCCGGAGCACCCGGATAGACCGAGCCGTCGGCGTCATCGCAGTCCCCGCTGCCGTCCGCGGCCCGGTCCACGCCATCCGCGTCCGCGTCGTAGTCGCTGTTCCCTGCGCAGTCCTGGTCGACTCCGTCGTACCAGTCATCGACGGCCCCGGGGTAGATGGTCGGGTCCGAGTCGTCGCAGTCATCGCCACCGTGGGAGTCGGATGCGTGCCCGTCCGCGTCCGCGTCGTAGTCGCCGTCTCCAGAACAGTCCTGGTCGATCCCGTCGTACCAGACCTCTGCGGCAGCGGGATTGATCAATGCGTCGGCGTCGTCGCAGTCGTCGCCGCCGGTGACAGCGGTACCGTCGAATCCATCGCCATCGACGTCCGACAGGTCGGCACCGTCGCAGTCCTGGTCGATGCCATCGTAGGGGATCTCGATGGCCCCGAGATAGACGGACGGGTCCGTGTCGTCGCAGTCGCCGCCCGTCGCGACGAATCCGGCGGGCGCAGTGCAGGCGTCGGCGGAGGCTGCAGGGTCGCCGTCCCCATCGCCATCGGAGTCGCCGTACCACGTCGACTCCCCGATGGCGCCGGCCTCGTCGGTCTCTCCGTCGCAGTCATTGTCGAGCCCGTCGCAGGACTCTGTGGCGCCTGGGCTGACGGCTGCGTCGCTGTCGTCGCAGTCATCTACGTTGTCATAGCCGTCGCCATCGGCGTCGTAGACCGTCGACCCGAACCCGCCATAGGCGCCGATGTCGGAGGCCGAACCATCTGGGTCGGTGATGCTGGGGTAGCCCGCGTCGATCAGCGACGAGGACGATTGGAGCCGGAGGTCATCGTTGTCGCAGTTGCCGTCCGAGGTGTAGGACACGAAGTCAGGCGCAGCCCGGGTGTTGCCGTCACTGCTCGTGCTGAAGCTCAGTGACCCGCCGTAGTCGCTGGAGGAGTTTGTGTACCAGTCGCTGTAGACGAAGTCGGAGTTGGACTGGGTCGTGGCGTCCGCATACGCGCCGTCGCCGCCCTGTGTGAACGCGATGATGTTGTTGATGAAGGTCGCATAGCTTGCGTCGTAGCGAATGCCGCCTCCGTACCGGTTCGCGTCGTTCCCGACGACGGTGTTGTTGACGAACTCGTTGTAGTAATGGGTGTGGAGCCACACGGCGCCGCCCCCGTTCCACGTCGCGGCATTGTCGGCGAATACGTTGTTCGTCCACTGGTCCGAGTTGTCGTAGACATAGTAGGAATAGGCGCCGCCGCCTCCGTACGCCGAGTTCCCACAGAAGACGTTGTTCGCGATGGCCGCGGTCCGGGTGGTGTTCATGTAGAGACCGCCACCGGGGTAGCCGCCACCGGAGGTGTCGGCGGCATTGTCGATGAAGTTTGTCCCGGTGATGGACAGCGCGTCCGCGGCGTATGCGTAGACCCCGCCGCCGTAGTAGTACGCGCTCGAGTCGCGGATGTCCGATGTGGAAATTGACAGGTCGTGGTTCGACGCCGTGTATGGGTTGAAGAAGACGGCGCCACCGGAGCCATACTGCGAGATGCTGTTGGCGAAGGTGGTCCCGGAGATGTCGAGGTTGGCGTAGTAGTACGCGTAGATCGCGCCGCCGCTGTGGTACGCGGTGCTCAGGTCGAAGCTTGAACCTGAGACAGCGAGGTCGGTATTGTCGACGCTGTAGATGGCGCCCACGTGGGAGCGGTACGACGTCGTCCCGAGAAACGACGAGTCGTCGACCGAAACAGTCGAGTAGAGCTGGGTCAGGTGGAGGGAGCCGCCGGTGGAGTAGGCGTAGCTGTCCTCGAATGTCGCGTTCGAGATGTCAAGGCTTCCATTGGATGCATGGTAGACGTCGCCGCCTGACGCGTTGTTGGCGCTGCCATCCGTGAAGTCCGAGCGAGCGATGGTCGCGTCGACGTAGCTCTGCAGGTACGCATGCCCGCCGGAGTAGACGGCCTCCGAATCATCGAAGGTAGAGTCCGAGATGGTGAGGTCGACGGGGACTGCGCTGCTGCCGACGGCGTAGATCGTCCCGCCGTAGTAGGCGAAGTGGTCTGTGAAGGTGGTGGCATCGATGGACAGCGTCCCGCCCTGTCGCAGGTACAATGCACCGCCGTAGTAGTTGGTGTTGTCGGAAAAGACGCCTTCGCTGACAGTGATCTCGTTTTGCGAGTAGCCATAGACCGCGCCGCCTGCGTAGCCGCGAGACGCGTAGTAGGCATGGTTCCCGTCGTAGGTGTCGCCGCTGCTGTCCAGGGCGGCTCCGGTGGCCAGGTAGATCGCTCCTCCGTGTCCGTTGTAGCCCCAGTTGCCCGTGTACTCGTTTGCGAGCGAGGCAATCTCGTCGTTGTTGTAGGCGTAGATCGCACCGCCGTAGTTGATGGTGTAGTTGCCCGTGAACGTCGAGTCCGCAACGGAAAGTGCGTTGCCGCCTCCGGCCGTGTAGATCGCACCTCCATAGTAGGCGTCGTTCACGGACATCGTGCAGTCGGCGAGCGTGATGTCGCTGGCGGACGCGGCATGGATGGCGCCGCCGTAGTACCCGGTGTTGTTGGTCAGCTCGGCGTTGTTGAGCGTGACCACTGAGGCGTCCGCGTAGACCACGGCCCCGGAGATCCCGAGCGTGCCGAGACCGTCGACGACGATGTCCGTCGCGTCGAGCACGCTTCCGGACACGTAGAACGCCCGGGCGCTGCCGTTGTCGATCCGGAAGCCCTCGATGGTCAGTGTCTCGCCTGCACTGATGGTCACCGCGTTGGTGCTGGTGCCCCCGCCATCGATGGTCGTGGCGCCTGCTCCACTCGAACCCGTGATGGTGAGAGACTTGCCGCCGCTGTCGATGCACTCGTTGTACGTGCCGGCGGCGACTGCGATGACGTCGCCGCTCGTTGCATCGGCCACGGCGCCACCGATGGTGGTGTAGGCACCGGTCGTCGTCGGGTCGACCACCAGGGTTGCCGCGACGGAGGGTGCGGCGAAGGCGAGGAAGGCGAGCATGGTGGGTCCTCCGGGGCGTGCATCGTACATCGCGTCGTGCGGCCGCCTTTCGTTCGTCGCCCTCGTCGCGGCGGGGGCCTCGACACGGACGGAAGATGTCCGCACTCACGGAATGGGATCTCTGGTGATGCGTCCCGGCGTTACCCCATGCGGACCCCGGAAGGAGAGGTCCTTGCTCGTACATCGCAGCAATCGTCTGGAGACCCTGATGGCCCGGTTGGCCAGGGACGTCGCCTCGCCGCCGAGCGGCCTCGCCGCCACGCCCGGTGCCCTTGTCGTGCCGGAGACCATCGTCGTCCAGTCCCGTGGAATGGAACGGTGGGTCGCGATGGCGCTGGCCGGAGAGCTCGGCGTGTGGGCGAACCCGCGATTCGTCTACCCGAGGTCCCTCGTGCACGGCCTCGTGGATGACGCACTCGGGATCGATGCCCCGTCCCGTGGGCGATGGGAGCGCGAGTCGCTCACATGGTCGATCGCCGCACACCTTCCCGGACTTCTCTCCGGTCCGCGGTTCCGGCCGCTCCGTCGCTGGCTGGATGGCCCAGACCCCGGTGGGCGGCGTCCCGTGCAGCTCGCGGCACAGATCGCCTACGTGTTCGACCAGTACGCGGTGTACCGACCCGCGATGGTCCTGGAGTGGGAAGCCGGGTCTGACACCGGTGTGGGTCCAGATGATCAATGGCAGCCTGCACTCTGGCGGGTGCTCCGTGCGGAGCTGGGAAGCGGGCATTTCGCAGCGCGGGCGCGGGCGTTCCTCGAGGCGGGCTGCGACCGTCTGACCGGGCCGTGTGTCCCGCCGCGGCTCAGCCTCTTCGGGATCACCACGCTGCCGCCGATCTACCTGCAGGTCCTTGCCGCGGTCGATGCGCAGGTGCCCGTGACCCTGTACCACCACTCCCCGTCCGACCGTTGGTTCGCGGATGACCGTCCAATCCGGGACATCCGTCGAATGGAACGCCGGTTGGGAGAGGACGCGTCCGCGCTGTATCTGGAGCAGGGTCACCCACTCCTCGCCAGCATGGGACGGGTCGCGCGGGATCTGCAGTGGTTGCTCGCCGATCTGGAGTCTGTCGAAGAGACCGATTCGTTCGTGGACCCGGGAGACGACACGCTGCTTCACCGGATCCAGCAGGATGTGCGCTTCCGGCGACCGCGGGTGCCGGGTCGCCCAGGAGCGGCAGAGGCCCCTGCCGTGGTTCTGGATCCCTCGGACCGGTCGGTCCAGGTCCATGCGTGCCATGGGCCCATGCGGGAGGTGGAGGTCCTGCATGACCAGCTGCTCGAGCTGCTCCGAAATGACGAGAGCCTCCGTCCGCGGGACATCGTCGTGATGATGCCGAGCATCGAGTCCTATGCGCCCTATGTGGACGCGGTGTTCGGCGCGGATGTTGCGGGGCCCGGAGCCATCCCCTACCGCATCGCCGATCGACCGCCGCGTGCCGAGAACAACGTAATAGAAGCATTCCTCAGTCTGTTGCAGACCGCTCGGGGACGGCTGGCGGCGCCGGAAGTGATGGATCTGCTGGGGCTCCGGGTCGTGTACGAGAAGGCGGGTCTCTCTGCCGAGGACATCCCCTCGCTTCGGGAGTGGACCGCAGATGCGGGCATCCGCTGGGCGGTGGATGCGGAGCACCGCCGTACAGAAGACCAGCCTGTCGACAGTGCCAACACGTGGCGCTTCGGTTTCGACCGCATGCTGCTGGGCTACGCGATGGGGGACAGCGCAGACGAGCTGTGGCAGGGCACGCTGCCCTTTCCGGGCATGGAAGGAGAGGCCGCCGCGTGCATGGGCCGCTTCGTGGGCGTCTGCGAGGCGCTCTTCGAGCTTCGGGAGCAGATTGCGCGGCCGCGGACACCCGCGGAGTGGCAGCCGGTGCTCGTCTCGGCGCTTGCCCGCTTCGTCCACCAGGACGACGCCAATGCATGGCAGCATCAGGCCATCCGGGAGGCCCTGCTGGGGCTGGCGGTCCGGTCCACGGAGGCTGGCTACGGGGATCCGGTCCAGCTCGAGGTCGTGCTGGAGGAGGTGGAGCGTGCCTTTGCAGAGCCGGGAGCTGCGCACGGCTTCCTGTCGGGCGGACTCACATTCTGCGCGTTGCTGCCCATGCGCTCGATTCCATTCCGGGTGGTGTGTCTGCTGGGCATGAACGATGATGCGTTTCCACGGCAGGCACACGCGCTCGGCTTCGACCAGACCGCACGGACGCCCTTGCGGGGGGACCGGTCCGCGCGCGACGACGACCGGTATCTGTTCCTCGAGGCAATGCTTTCCGCCCGGGACGCACTCCTGCTGACGTACACGGGGCAGGGGGCACAGGACAACAAGGAGCGTCCACCCAGCACCTGCGTCGCCGAGCTGCTCGATGTGCTGGGTGCAGCCAGCATGGTGGGGGAGCCGACCGACGACCTCGCGGAGGCCCAGGCCCGGATCCGTGGACGGCTGGTGCAGGTGCATCCCCTGCAGCCGTTCAGCCCTCGATACTTCGAGGAGGTCACCGTGCCGGGCGGTCCGGGGCCGCTTTTCAGCTACGCGCACGGGTGGTGCGCAGGCGCCGCAGCACTGCGTGGGCAGGCGGTCGCTCGTCCCCCGCTGGTGCCGGAATGCCTTCCGTGGGAGGGGGACGCCAACAGCCTTTCGCTGCGGTCCCTGATCGCGTTTCTCATGAATCCGTCCCAGGGCCTGCTGGGCGAGCGGTTGGGGGTCCGCCTCGAGGATGAAGGCGAGGCGCTTGATGACCGCGAGCCAGCAGATCTTGGTTCACGCGCGAAGTACACCGTCGGACAACAGCTGCTCGACGGCGCGCTCTCGGACGTACCTCCAGACCAGGGTCGGGCCACCCTGCGGGCCACGGGCCTGCTCCCGCTCGGCGTTCCAGGAGACGTCGCTCTCGATGCGCTCATGCCGGTGGTCGAGTCCATCGCGGGCATCGTTCGGCCCCTCCGTGGCGCGGATCGTCTCGCGCCGCCCATGCTCGATCTTGCCTGCGGGGCCATCCGTCTCGTGGGCGCGGTCGAGGATGTCTGGCCGGAGGGCCGGGTGGTCGCCCGTTTCTCCCGGCTGCGTCCCGACAAGCTGATCGCAGCGTGGGTGCGGCACCTGGCGCTTTGCTGCGCGGAGGCGGATCCCGCGCCCCAGCACACGACGACGGTAGTGGGACGAGCAGTGAAGGGGGAGGGCATCCGACACGTTCGCTTCCGGCCCGTCGCGGATGCAGCGGCGCAGCTTGTGGCGCTGGTGTCGCTGTGGGAGCGCGGTCAGTCGGCTCCTCTGCCGCTGTTCCCGGCCTCGTCGATGGCCTGCATGGAGGCGCTTCGGAAGGGCGCAGATGCGGAGGCGGCGCTGTCCAGGGCTCGTGGGGTCCTGATGGACGCGCAGAAGAAGGGGTTCGGCGACTGGGGAGCCTACACAGCAGCGGTCTGGGCGGGGCGGGATCCGATGGAGCCGGGCACGACGGCTGCGGAGGACTTCCTCGAGGTCAGTGGCCTCGTCGTGGGTGCACTCCTCGACCATCTGGAGGAGCTATGACCGACATGCATCCCCTGGAACCGTCCACGATACCGCTCACTGGAACGCACCTCATCGAGGCCAGCGCGGGCACGGGAAAGACCTACACGATCACCAGCATCGTGCTCCGCCTCCTGCTCGAGAAGGGCTGGCCGATCGAGGAGCTCCTGATCGTGACCTTCACCCGGGCGGCCACGGCCGAGCTCCGGGATCGCGTGTGGGGACGACTCCGCGCGGCGCGGGCCGCCTTCGAGCGGGCGCGGCGCGACTCCGATGCGCCGGTCCCGGCCGACCCGGTGATTGCTCGGCTGGTGGAGACCCTGGCTGCGGATGAGGCCTGCAGGCGCCTCTCCCGCGCCATGCAGGACTTCGACCGCGCCACGATCTCCACCATCCATGGGTTCTGCCAGCGCATGCTGCAGGAGAATGCCTTCGAGCGTGGTGCGCCGTTCCAGACGGAGCTGGTCGGGGACGACGCTGCGATGAGGCGTGCGATCGCGCGGGACCACTGGGCGCTGGCCGTGCACGATGCTTCCCCCGCGCTGGTTCGTCGTCTGGCCCAGCGAAAACAGGACCCTGCCGCCTTCCTGGATCTTGTCTCTGCTGCAGTTTCGGACGCCGACATGCCGGTTCGAC
Source organism: Myxococcota bacterium (assembly GCA_036126975.1). Lineage (GTDB taxonomy): Bacteria > Myxococcota_A > UBA796 > UBA796 > UBA2385 > JAYYRS01. Next base: position 18,549 of record JAYYRS010000220.1, on the reverse strand, counting down.
CGGATCCGGCCATGCTGCCGCCTGCCGACGCCGCCGGACGGGCGGCAGCGGAGGCCTCGCTGAGTGCGGCGCATGCCACTGCCGCCCGCATCTGGGCCGAGGACGGTCCTGCGGTGCGGGCGTTGCTGCGGGACAACCCGGACCTCAACAGAAACCGGTATCGAACGCTCCCCGCGAAGCTGGATGTCCTGGCTGCCGTGTTGGAGGCGCCGGCGGGTCCGCTGGGGAAGGAGGCTGCGCGCGTCGCTGGGTTGTTCAGCGCCGCCGGACTGGCGGTCGGGGTGAAAAAGGGCAAGCGTGCGCCGGTCCATCCACTGTTCGACGCGCTCGATGCGCTCGTGGCGGCCTCTGCGGCCGCCCTGACCGAGCTCGACCTCGCAATCGAACACATGCGTCTTGGCCTGGTGCTCCATGCGCGGCAGGAGCTGCCCCGGCGCAAGGACCTTGCTGGAGTCTGGAGCTATGACGACCTGCTGGTCCAGCTCCGAGACGCCCTGGCCGATGGGGCGGATGGTCCGCTCGCCCGTCGGATCCGGGGGCGCTACAAGGCCGCGCTGATCGATGAGTTCCAGGACACCGATCCGGTTCAGTACGCAATCTTCCAGACCGTCTGGGCAGGGCAACCCGACACCGCCCTCTTCTTGATCGGTGACCCCAAGCAGGCCATCTACGCCTTCCGTGGCGCGGACATCCACGCGTATCTGGCCGCGCGCGACGATGCCGCAGACCAGACCTGGACGATGACGACCAACTGGCGGAGCGATCCCGGACTGCTGCGGGCCATCGGCGCCCTGTACAGCCGCGGCGTTTCACCGTTCGTGATCCCGGGAATTCCCTACGTTCCGGTTGGTGCTCGTCCCGGCGCCCAGGACGGTCTCCGGGACCGCTCCGGAGCACGCGCCACACCACTGGAGATCGCCTTCCTCTCCCGGGACGGGCGGACCGGCCGGCGTGGGGCTTCCAATCGCATCACAGCGGTGCACTCCCGGTTCTCCGAGCGCGTGGCGGCTCGCATCGTGGCGCTGCTGAAAAGCGGCATGACGGTCGACGGGGTGCCGCTCCGTCCCGGCCATGTCGCTGTGCTGGTAGGCGTGCATCGGGAGGCGGCTGCGGTGCAGGCCGCACTGCGAGCGCTCCATGTCCCCAGCGTGCGTCAGACCGACGAGTCGGTGCTGGACACGGATGCCGCAGGGTGGCTGCTTTCGCTGCTCCGGGCGGTCCGGTCTCCGCGGAACGGTTCGCTCGTTCGGAGTGCAATGGCCACGCCGCTCTGGGGTCGTACGGCGCAGGACCTGCTCGAGCTGCGCGATGACGAGGATGGCTGGGTGCGCGTCCTCGCGCGGCTGACCGAGTGGTCCCGGCTGTGGACCGAGCGCGGACCGACGCCGGCCCTGCGGCAGCTGTTCCGCGATCTTCGCGTCGGCGAAAGGATTCTCTCCTGGCCCGATGGCGAACGGATCATGACGGACCTCCTCCACGTCGCAGAGTTGCTGCAAGACGCCGCGACCAGCGGGGGGCGCGGGCCGGACGCGCTCCTTCGCTGGCTCGAGGACATGCGTGCCGACGCGCGGCTGCGGGATTCCGATGCCGGACAGTTGCGGCTGGAGAGCGACGCGGAGGCGGTGCAGATCCTCACGATCCACAAATCGAAGGGCCTGGAATTCCCGATCGTTTTCTGCCCGTTTCTTGGAAAACCCGCCGTGCTCCGAGAGCGGGACAAGAAGCTCCTGCGGTACACCGACGCGGACGCCGGCAACGGTGGGCTGCGGGTGCTCGACATCCGGGATCCGACCGACCCTGCCAAGGCGGACGCGCTGGCGGCCGGATTGGGAGAGGCCTTTGCAGAGTCCATGCGGCTTCTCTACGTGGCGCTGACGCGAGCACGGCACCGGTGCGAGATCTTCTGGGGTGCCACGAGTGGCTTCGACCAGTCGGGGCTCGGATTCCTGCTCCATCCCCAGGTGGGAGACGCGGCCGCGGACAAGACCCGCTCGTGGCTGGAGAAAGCGACGGATGCGGAGCTGATGGCAGATCTCGATGTGCTGCGCGCAGCGGCACCCGGCGACATCGCAGTGCGACAGCTCGATGATGCGGAGCCAGCGCCCTGGCACGGACGAGCGGACGTGCCACCCACACTGACGGCGCGGCGGCCCCGGTCGCTCGCCCCTGGCTGGTCCACCTCGAGCTTCTCGCGGCTCGCCTCGGCCGGAAGCGCGGACGAGCGGGTCGCGGCGGACGAAGCCCGTGACCATGATGAGCGGACCGCCCCGCCGGCCGCACTGCCGTCCCCAGACGGTCCGGTCGTGCCGCTGGAAGACTTTCCCCGCGGGGCGCGAGCCGGAAACCTGCTGCATGACATCCTCGAGCATGCCGATTTCGCCTGGCGCGCTGGAGACCGGCAGCTTGAAGACCTCGTGTCGCGGACCTTGACACGGTACGGCCAGGACGCAGCGTGCTGGACCGCGCGGCTGGGTGCGGCCCTGGAAGGTGTCTTCGATACACCGCTTGGCACGGCGGCCGGAGAGCCCTGTCTCCGCGACATTCCACGGTCCCAGAGAATCTCGGAGATGGAGTTCATCCTGCCGGTGGCCCATGCCGATCGCGCACGGGCGCTCACGCCCGCGCGGCTATCCGCTGCGCTCCGGGCCCATGCCGGACCCGGCTGCCCGCCCGGCTATGCCGACGCCGTGGAGCGGCTTCGATTCCGGGAGCTGCAAGGATGGATGCGAGGCTTCATCGACCTCGTCTACTGCTGGAAGGGCCGATGGTTCGTGGTGGACTACAAGTCCAATCATCTGGGCGGACGGGCACCTGGCTACCGGGGTGCCGCCCTCGATGCAGCGATGGCCCATCATCACTACGTGCTCCAGTACCACCTGTACAGCGTGGCCCTGCATCGGGCACTCGAACAGCGGCTCGCCGGCTATGACCCGGCCGAGCACTTCGGCGGAGTGCGCTACCTGTTCCTGCGCGGCATGGCGCCCGGCCATGCCCCCGGCACCGGGGTCTTCCAGGATGCGCCGCCGCCCGCGCTGCTCGATGCACTCTCCGCGGCGCTCGCGGGGGGTGTGGCATGAGCGTCCTCACGGTCGAGGCGCTCTCTGCTGCAGGGCTGTTGGCACCGCTGGACATCCACCTCGTGCGCACACTCGCCCGGCTCTCGGGCGGGGACATGTCCCCACTCGCAGCAGTGGGGGTCGCCCTGGCGAGCCGTGCCGTACGCTCGGGTCACGTCTGCGTGGACCTCGTCGGTCTCGGCGGTACAGCCGTCCTTTCGGAGGATGGTTCGGTCGTCGACGGGCTCGTGCACCCTCCTGGTGCGGCATGGCGGGATGCGGTGGCAGGGAGTGCCGTGGCAGGGCCGCCGGATGCGGGACTCCCGCTCGTGCTGGATGCGTCTGGGAGGCTCTACCTGCGCCGATTCTGGGCCTGGCAATCGGCACTGGCTGATGCGCTGTCCGTCCGGGCCCAAGCGCCAGTGGATGCTGTGGATGGACCGCTCCTGCGGGCGGGCCTCGACCGGCTGTTCGCAGGAGGTCCGCCAACGGAGAGTGAGGTCGACTGGCAGCGAACAGCAGCACAGCTGGCAGTACTCCGGCGGTTCTGCGTCGTCAGCGGTGGGCCCGGAACCGGCAAGACCTCCACGGTCGTGAAGATGCTCGCGCTCTTGATGGAGCAGGCCCTCCACGCAGGCCGTACGCCACCGGTGGTGATGCTTCTGGCTCCCACAGGCAAGGCGGCGGCGCGGCTGACGGAGTCGATCCGGAGCGCTACTGCCGGGCTCGACGTTCGTGACGACGTTCGGATGCTCATTCCCGATGAGGCCCAGACCATCCACCGGGCGCTGGGCGTCGTGGGAGGCGCAACGGCGCGATTTCGGCGCGACAGGGAACGACCGCTCGCAGCTGATCTCGTGCTTGTCGACGAAGCCAGCATGGTCGATCTCGCCCTCATGACCCGCCTCGAAGCTGCCGTGCCGCCCAGGGCTCGGCTCGTCCTCCTTGGTGACAAGGACCAACTTGCGAGCGTCGACGCAGGGTCGGTCCTCGGTGATGTGTGCAACGCGGGGCGGCCATGGCGTCACTCTCGCGCGTTGGCGGCGTCGCTCCGCGCTGCCTCTGGCGACGCCATTCCGGTCGGACCGGACAGTCCCGACGGACCGGCATTTGGAGATGCCATCGTCCATCTGCGCCATTCCTACCGTTTCGGTGCGACCAGCGGAATCGCCGCGCTGGCGTCGGCCATCAATGCGGGCGCTGCGGCGGAGGCCCTCTCCGTGCTCGCGGACCCGGTACGCACGGACGTCTGCCTCGCGGACCCGATACCCACAGCTGGACTCGGTGCTGTGCTGCGTGACCGGATCCTCGAGACCTTCCGCGCCGTCGTCGAGGCGCGCGATCCGACATCGAAGCTCAAGGCCTTCGATGCATTTCGCGTGTTGGCGGTGCACCGCAAGGGAACGACCGGCGTCGACGGCCTGAACCGGAGCATCGAGCAGGCTTTGCTGCGCGCCGGGCTGCTGGAAGCCGGCGGTGAATGGTATGCCCATCGGCCCTTGATGGTGACGGAGAACGACTATCAGCTCGGTCTTTTCAATGGAGACGTCGGGATGGTGCTCGATGAGCCCGGAGAGGCGCGGGCGGCGGTGTTCGTGACGAGCGCCGGGATGGTTCGCCGGGTGCCGCCCACCCGCCTGCCTCCCCATCAGACCGTCTTCGCCATGACGGTCCACAAATCGCAGGGGTCGGAGTTCGAAGAGGTCGCGCTGGTGCTTCCGTCCCGGCCGTCTCCGGTCATGACGCGGGAACTCGTCTACACGGCCGTCACGCGTGCGCGGCAGGTCGCGAGGATCTTCGGGGATCCAGCTGTACTCGAGACCGCGATCCGTGCCCAGACGACCCGCGCTTCGGGGCTGCGGGATGCCCTGTGGGGTGCAGACTGACGAGGAGGATGGAGGCGGAGTGGGCCGCTGTTTGCGCAGGCCTGCCTTCCGTAGCGGCAGGAATCATCGCCCGGGTACGACGCCGTTCCCCTCGTCGCGTGGCGGCTCCAACTGGACATGGATGTCGCCGCTTTCGGCCGACTGCAGCACGTACTGGATCCGTCCCAGCGCATCCTCCTCCGACCACTGTCCCATCTCGATGAGCTGCACCACACGCTTGTCGAGCGCCGCGCGTCGTGCCAGCTCTGCGCGATTCCAGCCGAGGGCCTTGCGGCGTGCCCGGGTGTCCGGAATGGTGTCCATGGCAGCAGCCTACCGCATGTCGTCCGGCGTTCCCCGTGGGTTCCCCGTGTTCCCCGTGTTCCACGGACTCGATTCGGGATGTCTTTCGTCCGACGAAAGCCTTGTCGCCTTTCTCTCCATCGGCGACCCTTGGACTCCATGGCCCGCAGCCCCGCCCGCACCGTGAATGACGAGCTCATCGCCCTCCGGGATGGTGGTGGAGAAGCGGTGGTGCGATTCACGCGGGACCATGCGCCCGCGGTCCTCGGCTGGTGCATCCGTCTGTCCGGTCCGGATGTCGACCCCGCCGGACTGGCCGAGTCCGTGATGGGTCGGGTTCTCAGCGACCTGCATCGGCTGCCGGTCGATGCGTCCATCCGGGCTGTCTTTCTGCAGCGTGTGCTCGCAGCCGTCCAGAAGCGAGAGTCCCGTCCCTGGTGGAGACGAGCGCGGCCGGAACCGGAGGGCGGGTCCGCGGCGCGCGCGCGCGTGCGCGCGACGTTGTGTCGACTGCCGTTGACGGAGCGCGCTGCGCTGGTCCTGATCGACATCGAGGGGATGCGGGTCGCAGCCGCGGCCCAGCTGCTTGGCGTCCCGGTCGGCGAGGTGGCCCGTCGGCTGTCCGCTGCACGGAAGACCTTTTCCGACGCTGCGCGGACGGAGGGGCTCAGCCACGACGCCCTCGCGGAGGTCGGTCGATGAGTGGTCTCGCGTCGAAGCTGCGGCAGGCGACCCGGCCCTCCGCCGAAGAGGAACGTCGCCTCGTGCGGGGAGCCAGCGGTGCGCTCATCCGCAGCTCGGTGCGCGTGCTGCGCCCGGAGCGCGGCGAGTTGGAGCGTCTGCTGCGCGCTGTTCCCGCAGGGCGGGGTGCTCGGCGATACGGGGTCGCCCCCGTCCCGGAGGACCGCCCGGACCTGCCAGAGGGACGCTCGAAGGCAGGTCACAGCCGTGCGCTCGCAGGGATCATCGGGGCGGGCATGCTCGGTGTTGCGGGGCTGGCCAAGGCGGCGCCATCGGTCCGGGCGGCGCTGGCAGACGGCATCGACGTGCTGGCCCTGGGCATGTCCGCTGCGCCGCCGACCCTCGCGGAGATCGAAGCCGCGACCTGTGGGGGGACGCCGGGGCCCGGCCGCACCGGAGGGGCTGCGCCGGCAACCCCGAGGAGTCGCCGTTCAGTGGTCCCCGGGTCGCCGTCCAGCGGTCTGGACGCCAAGGCGGTCGAGGACGGCAGCGACGCCACGCGGACCGCCCGGCGACATCCGAATCCGCGGCTCGCGTACATGGTCGGTGGGTTGTCGGGCGGACAGGCCCCGGCCGCGGCATCCGGTCCCGTCCCGGCCGAAGCCGGTTCGCCTCGGCGCGGCCTGCCGCAGCGGGTGTCCGCTCCCATGCCCGGTGGCGCGGTCTCTCCAGCACGTCGCCCCGGAGATCCGGGCCCGGCGGGTGCTCCGCTCGCACTGATGCCGGCTGTCCCGGCGCTCGATGGTCCCGCAGTCTTCACCGCGACGACGCCGATGCCGGATCCGACGCCCCGGGGTGACGTCGAACACCATGTGGACACACCGGGCGCAGGACTGTCGGCGGACACGTCGGGTGTGGTCCCGCCATCATCGTGTCCGGTCTGGCCGGGCGAACCCGGGGCGCCCGTGTTCCTCCAGCGGGAGGATCCACCTTCGCTGCGGCCCGCAGCGGTGGTCGCCACGGCGCCCTCCGTGATGAACATCCCGACATCCGCCAGCGCGCCGCTGTCGGTTCCTGCTCGCTCCGGCAGTGGGGCGGATGCCGTGGGCGCGGTGGAGGGGGGAGGCCCGCACGCGTACCCCCATGGCCAGCATTCAAACCTGCCTCGTCCAGCGCCGTCTCGGCGGGTCCCGGTGAACCTGTCCGCCGCATCCGTGCCGCTGGTGGATGTTCGGGCAACGCCCGCTCCGGCATCGATGTCTGCTCCCTCTCCGCCATCCGCGCCTTCCGCGCCTTCCGCGCCATCCGCGCCATCCGCGCCTTCCGCGCCTGCCACGCCCGCTGCGCCATCATCGCCGTCCGGCGGCGTGGGTCCGGCCGCGACGGAGTCCGCCGCCGCAGTGACCCAGTCCATGCTGAACGAGATCATCTTCGGGGCTGGTCGGGGCGCCCCCGCTCCCGATCCCGGTGACTGCGAATCGGACGAGCCTGCGTCGGTCGAGTGAAGCGTCCGGTCGATCGACACGCCCGATTCGCGACCCCATGGCCACGCAGTCAGGTAGATTGACACCGTGGAGTCATCGTGAACCGTGCCGTGCTTGCTGCTGTTCTTCCGTCCATGCTGTCGGCTTGCTCGGAGTACAACCTTGCGCAAGAAAAGGGCGCCGAAGCGAGTGCCTCCGATACCGCACCCGTAGGAGAACCGGACCTGGTCGTGGACCCTCCGGCCGTATCCCAGACCGGCGTGTGTGGCGGGACGGTCGTGCCCGTCACCCTCACCAATCGGGGGGACGCAGACCTGACGATCACCGCGGCGGCGACCTCGGGCGCGTGGACGGTGACGGGCTTCACGCCGCCCTTGACGCTTGCGCCAGGTCTCGACACCAGTCTGATGGTCGAGGGCCAGGGGGAGGGCAGCCTGGAGATCACCTCCGATGATCCGGATGAGCCCGTGCTCCGGGTGTCACTCGAGACACAGGGGGACCAGCCGCCTGCCCTGGCCCTCGTCGAGCCGGCCAATGGTGACATCCTGGACCCGGGAGACCGGAGCCTCCGGGCCGCAGTCAACGACAGCGAGGACCCCCTGGATGCGATCGCCCTCACCTGGCGCTCTGACGTGGACGGCATGATCACCAGTGGCTTTGCCGATGCGGTGGGGACGATGGCTGCGACCTGGCCTGCCGGTCGCACCGAAGGCGACCACGTGGTGACGGTCACGGCGGTAGACACCTGTGGCAACACCGCCAGCGTGGACATCGGAGTCTGCCAGCAGGCCGGCTACACGGTGGACGAACTCGACCTCTCGAGCTGGAACTTTGAAGGCGCCGCCGCGTGGGAGACGTCGAACGACTGGTTGCGGCTCACACCGGCAGCGAATGACCGGGTCGGCACGGCCTTCGCGACCTCCAGCACCGTCCGCGCAGACAGCGTCCAGATCAGCTTCGCCTTCTTCATCGGAAACGGGACCGGTGCCGATGGCATCTCTCTCACCGCGCTCGACTCCGCCCGGATGACGACCTTCCTGGGCGGAACCGGTTGCGGCATGGGCTACGGCGGTGACGCGCCCTGCACCGCGGGCCCGGCCCTGCCCGGCTGGTCCATCGAAGTCGACACCCACTTCAACGATGGACAGGATCCGACCCCGGATGACCACGTCATGTTCACGTTCGATGGCGACGTGGATGATGCAGCGGTGTGGGCCTCCCTGCCCGAGATGGAAGACAACGGGTGGCACCAGATGGTGGTCGATGTCTCCGCGCCGCGGGTGAAGGTGATGATTGATGGGACGACCTACATCGATCAGGATGTCTCGGGTGGCAGCTTCGCCTTCGATGCCTATGTCGGGTTCACCGCGGGCACCGGGGGGCTCACCAACGACCACCTCATCGATTCGCTTCAGGTCACGGAGTACATCTGCACCGAGCAATAGGACGATCGGGGCGCGTGCGGGAACGCGGTTCGGTCGGGTCTGCCTGTTGGGCGGTTCACTGCGCAGCCTCGTGGTGGGCGCATGCGGCGACGAGGCGCTCTCCTCCGACGCGGGCCCAGGTCTCCCGGAGCTCGAGGGCGCTCGCCTTGCGTCCCAGCTTCACGGCCGCTGCGGCGGTGCTCCCGCTGCCGCTGAATGGTTCGAGGATCCGTTCACCGGGGCGGGTGTAGAAGCGAAGAAGCGGAGAGAGCAGGCTGAGGGGTTTGTGATTGGGATGGTCCTGCCATTCTCCCGCCTCTCCGTCATCGTCGTAGCCGCTGATGTGGTGCCTTGGAGGTGCAACGTCGCCGGGCTGTAGCTCTGGAGCCGGTTCCCGTCCAAAGACCAGCGCCACCTCATACAGCCGGGCGATGCGCTCCCCCGCGTTCCCCTTCTTGCCGATCTTGGCCCAGAGGAAGTGGCCGTGGGCAACCAGTCCTGCCTCGCGGGCCACCTGCTCGATTGGGGCGCGCCCGAGCATGTTCGTCCAGATCACGGCGTGTCCGCCGTCTGCCACTCGCATCGCCGCTGGCAGCAGCCAGGCCCGTGTGAACCGGCGGTAGGCCGCCACGTCCTCATATCGGGTGACCGCGCTGTGATTGAGTTTGGTCGGCTTGGGGTCGCGCTTCCGACCCGTCCTGCCCCGCCGGACGAGAAGGCAGTATGGCGGGTCGGCATGGAGGAGCGGAACCCGCGCGTCGCCCAGCACGGCGGTGTAGGAGGACGGCCTGCGAGAGTCGGCCTGCAGCAGGATGTTCCCGTCAATCTCGGTGCGCTGCATGCGTTCCCCCCGGCGGGGCGCCTATCGCCCGCTCCCGCCGTCTGGCATAGACCGCGGAGCATGCGTCCATCGCCTTATCCGAACCTGCTGGCTCCCCTCGACCTCGGGCACATCACGCTGCGGAATCGCGTACTGATGGGCTCGATGCATGTCGGGCTCGAGGAGGAACGGGGCAGCTTCGAGAAGATGTCCGCCTACTTCGCCGCGCGTGCCGCAGGTGGCGTGGGACTCATCGTCACTGGGGGCATCTCGCCAAACATCACGGGACAGCTCAAGCCATTTGCGGCCACCCTGTCGACGAGACGAGAGGCCCGCCGCCATCGGAACATCACCGACGCCGTTCACGCCGAGGGCGGCCACATCGCGATGCAGATCCTCCACGCCGGGCGCTACGGGTACCACCCGCTGTGTGTGGCGCCGAGCCGCGCGCAGTCCCCGATCTCGCCGTTCAAGCCGTGGGCGCTGACGACGCGCGGGGTGGAGCGCACCATCGACAACTTCGTCCGGTGTGGCGTGCTGGCAAGGGAAGCCGGGTACGACGGCGTCGAGGTCATGGGGTCGGAGGGGTACCTGATCAACCAGTTCATCGTGCGACGGACGAATCAGCGGACCGACCGATGGGGCGGGAGCTACCAGAATCGCATCCAGTTTCCCACCGAGATCATCCGCCGCATGCGCGCAGCCGTGGGGGACGACTTCATCATCATCTATCGTCTCTCGATGCTGGACCTGGTCCCGGATGGTTCATCCTGGGCGGAGGTCAAAGAGCTGGCCCAGGCGATCGAGGATGCCGGGGCGAGCATCATCAACACCGGCATCGGCTGGCATGAGGCGCGGGTGCCGACCATTGCCACGATGGTCCCTCGCCGGGCCTTCACATGGGTCACCCGGCGGCTGCGCGAATCGCAGACGGTGCAGATCCCGTTGGTCACAAGCAATCGGATCAACACCCCCGAGGTCGCGGAACAGGTGCTGTCTGATGGTTGCGCGGACATGATCAGCATGGCCCGGCCCCTGCTGGCAGATCCGGACTTCGTCAACAAGGCCGCCGCCGGCCGCTCGGCGTCCATCAACACATGCATTGCGTGCAACCAGGCTTGCCTCGACCACGCCTTCCAGAACAAGCGCGCGTCCTGCCTTGTGAATCCATTCGCCTGTCACGAGACCGAGCTCACGGTCGCCAGTGCGGACACCCGGAAGCGGATCGCGGTCGTTGGTGGCGGCATGGCCGGCATGTCCGCGGCCTGCGTGGCGGCCGAACGGGGACATGAGGCTGTGCTCTTCGAGGCCCGCCAGGAGCTGGGGGGCCAGTTCGACATGGCGCGGATCATTCCTGGCAAGGAGGAGTTCGACGAGACATTGCGCTACTTCCGTACGCGGCTCGCCGATGCGGGGGTGGATGTCCGCCTCGGTACGCGGGTCGACATCCCCACCCTGCAGGCCGAGCGGTTCGACGACATCATCGTCGCCACGGGCGTCCGTCCGCGTGCCCTTTCGATTCCCGGGATCGACCGCCCGGAGGTGCTGTCGTACCCGGATGTCCTCCGAGAGGGCGCGGCGGTCGGCGACTCCGTGGCGATCATCGGGGCCGGCGGCATCGGGTTCGACGTCGCCGAGTTCCTGACGGAACGGCGCCACAAACGCGCACACCCCGACGTCGCGACGTTCATGGCCGAGTGGGGCGTGGACCTCGACGGGTGGGGCAAGGTCGATACCGCCGCGCGGGGCGGTCTCAAGGAGCGTTCGCAGGCATCGCCCGCCCGCCGGATCCATTTGCTCCAGCGCAGGAAGACCAAGCACGGAAAAACGCTCGGCAAGACCACGGGCTGGATCCATCGCGCGAGCCTGAAGCATCGGGGCGTGAAGTTCGTGGGTGGCGTGAAGTACATCCGGGTCGATGATGCCGGCCTCCACATCGAGGTCGATGGGGAGCAGCAGGTGCTCTCTGTCGACAACATCGTCGTGTGCGCGGGTCAGGTGAGTGAGGATGGCCTGGCGGGGCCTCTCCGGGAGGCGGGCTTCACGGTCCACGTCGTGGGCGGTGCTGCCGAGGCAGGTGAGCTCGACGCCAAGCGGGCGATTCGGCAAGGGGCGGAGGTCGCGGCCTCGCTGTAGACCCGGTCGGGCATCGGGTGAGGTCATCCGGATCTCGATGGACCCCCCGTGCCTCGTGGGGGTGGGCTACGGTCGCGTCGCCCGGGAGATGAGATGTCGCGCTCGCTGTTGCCTGCACTGCTCTGCTGCGCATGCGGCAAGGGATCGGCCGCGTTTCCCACCGTTTCGAAACCGACTGCCACCGCGATCGAGCAGGTCGCATCGACACCAGACAGTTCGTCCGTCCCCCCCGCGGGAGACTGTGGAGCGCTGTCTGGCGAACTGGTGGCCGCAGCAAACGAGCGCGGTCCTGGGCATCACCTGGATGCAGACGGTCGGATGCAGGTCGTCGTGGAGGCAGATCCGACCGTGCGGCTCCCCGCCGTATTCGTGGAAGAGGCGCGGTCGGTGGGCCTGATCCAGGGCCGCGTCGCGCCCGAGCACCTTTGCACGATCGCTTCCCTGGATGGCGTATTGCGCATCCGCCCGCCTCATCGGGCTTCACCGAAGTGAGCACTGCTGAGGGATCCCCGCTCGCTATGGAGCGTCTGGCAAGCGTCGCCCGGGTGGAAGCGCTGCGAGTGCGAGCTCGATGTCCTGCTTCGTCGTCCGCGGGCCAATCGAGAGCCGCAGGGCGCCGTCGGGGAGCGTCCCGAGAGCGTGGTGGGCGGCAGGTGCGCAGTGCAGCCCGACCGACGCGTGCACGCCGGCTCTCGCAAGCTGGCGCCCCGCGCGGACGACGTCAGGGAGGGTCACGCTCACGAGGCCCACGCGGCGCTTGGGGTCCATCGGCCCGAGGATCCTGACCCCGGGCAGCGCCGCGAGCCCTTCGAGGAGATGAGAGGTCAGCGCCTGCCTCCGTCCCGTCCAACCCGGATCCAGGGTCTCCAGGCCGGCGACCATGCCAGCGAGGCCAGCGAGGTTCACCGATCCGGCGTCGCAGAATCCGGTCGGTCCCCCAGCCGGAGGGCCGTCCGTGGTCCATGCCGTGCCCGGGGCGCCGTCCGGTACTGCGGGTCCACGGACGAGCGCGCCGATTCCCTGGGGTCCCTGGGGTCCCTTGTGTCCAGCGATCGCGACGAGGTCTGCGCCCAGGGAATCGAACCTGCAATCCAACACGCCCGCGGTCTGTGCGGCATCGAGCAGGCACAGTGCACCGTGGGCGTGGGCCAGTCGCACGGCGGTCTTGGCGTCCAGGATGGCTCCGGTCACGTTGGATGCCCATGCCAGGGCGACCATGCGCACGCCGCCATCGCGGAGCGCGCGTTCCAGCGCACCCAGGTCTGCTCCTTCGTCCCGGTCGAGCGGCAGCACCTCGACAGACACGCCCCGATGACGAAGTCGGACAGCGGGGCCGTACAGCGCATGGTGTTCGGTCGGACCGATCAAGAGCCGATCGCCGGCCTTCCAGGGCAGGTCATGCAGTGCAAGGTGCAGGGCGGACGTCGCTCCGGGGGTGATGAGCACGCGGCCCGGATCCGCGACGCCGAGCCAACCGGCCAGCGAGGCGCGGCCCGCCTCGAAGCGCGCCGGAAACGTCTCAGGCGGGGCGGTGAGCGCCTCGGCAACCGCCGCCTGGACGGGCTGCGGCTTGGGCCAGCTCGTGCCGGCATGGTTCAGCCAGGGCATGGCGGTCCACCTCTGCAGGGAGACTACCTGGACGCCTTCCGACAGGGTGGACGGCTCGTCACGGTCCGGGGTCTGCATCCGCCGGCGAGGGGTGCGCCCGCTCTCCCGGGGAGCACACTGCAAGCTACTGCGACAGGATCCAGGCGAGGCCGCTCGGGACCTCGACATCGGGCTCCCCGAGATGTCGACGAAGATGGCGCAGCGTCTTCGCCCGTTCCCGATCTCCGAGGCGGTGTGGATACAGCACGAGCGCGGAGAAGCCCATGGCGGCGAGGCGGGTGGCGCCGGGCTGCGGTGCGACCGGCGCGAGTGGCGGACCTGGGGCGTCGCGATTGCGCCCCTGGGTGCCGATGTCATCAAAGGCCGTCAGGAGGTCCTCGACAAGAGGGTCCCCGCGCAGAGCGTCATGGACGAAGATGTTGACGCCATAGGGGATGGGCCGTCCATGCGCGGGCTGGGCGAGCTGGTAGGCGCGGTTGGCCGCCGTGGCATCTGGCGGCCATTCGAGTACGGGTCCCGGCGGGAGGTCGGCCAGGATCGGCGCCGGTTGCACGTCTGCGGTGACGAGCGGCCAGGGTGTCGGTCCGCCGAGGAGGCCGTCGGCCAGGATGATGGCAGGCACGATGAAGCGGACAGGCCGCGGAAGCGCGCGGGTGCCGACAGCAGCCAGCATCCCGAGCATGGGCAGGATCACTCCGGCTATCCGGTACGGATGATGGATCATCCGCAGGGGCGTATCGAGGACGTAGAGCATCGACAGTGGGAGCGGCACGGAGCGTCCCGCGAGCTGCACTGGTTGGCCGTCCAGTGTGAGGATCGGTCCGAGTCCCAGGAGCAGCATCAGTCCGAGAGGCAGCAGCAGTCGGCGCACTGCAGGCGCGGCAGAGGTTGGACGCGCCGCCGCGATGATGCCGGCTGCTACCGCCGCCAGGCTGAGTCGATGGACCTGCAGCACGCCGGGATTTCCCAGCCGCGGCGTGTCCGGGAAGAGATGACCGGGGATGAACCAGCCCAGCCCATCGACCAGCGGCCAGCCCCCCTGATTCCAGGCAGGTGCATTGACGGTCGTGATTGCGCTCTCCGGGTCGCCCAGCGCGTCCGCGAGCAGGAGCAGCACCGGTGTGCAGAGGGCCGCGCCCAACCCCAGCGCCTGCGCGACGGGACGAACCCGCGTCCTCCACCCCGGTCCCAGGAGGCACGCGAGGGCGGCCAGTCCCAGGAAGAATCCGTAGTAGGGCGCCTGTACGGTGGCGAGTGCGATGCAGGCACCGGCCCAGAGCCAGGCGCCTGCCGGCGCCTCGCGAGCCCGGGGGTCCCGCCCGGTGAGCCGGATCAGCGACCACATCCCTCCAATCGCGGGCGCGATGCCCACATATTCGCTCAGCCCGCTGTGCAGGAGGCCCAGCATGTAGGGCGAAGCGCCGACCACCACCGCGGTCGTGGCGCCCCCCGCGTGGGTACCCGAGAGATCGCGCCCTGCGAGGAAGCCAGCGCCCGACCCGGCGGCGACCTGCAGGAAGAGCACGCTGCCCCACGCTGCCGCCGGTCCGAGGTGCCAGAGTGGAAGGGCGACGAGGGCGCCGATCGGGTCGGCGAACCACAGCCGAAGCGTGCCGGGAAAATGGGTGGGCCCCGTGATGTCGGGCCGCGTGCCTGCGCGGAGGGCTTCCGCGACGGCCCAGGCTCCCTGCAGGTGGTCCGCGAGGTCCCCCGTCGGGTGGCCCGGTACTGCCCCCTCCATCACGACGAGTGGCAGCGGCAGGGTCACGAGGATGGCCACGCCGATGCCCCAGGCGACGGCAGGCAGGAGGTGTCGGGTGACGCGCACGGACCGAGGCTACCCTGCGGGATGGCCCATCGGCGGTCCGTACCACGCGATGCGCGCCTGGGTGCGTTCCTTGACGGTGCGGTAGCCCAGCGGGCCGAAATGTCGGCACAGACCGTGGTGGGCGAAGGCTTGCAGCAGCGCGGCTTCCCGGGTGTCGGTGTAGGCGATGTGTACGGCAGGGGGCGTTGAGAGGCTGGCGGCGAGGGTGTCGATGGCGCGGGACAGCTGGCGCAGGGTGACATTGGCGAAGGGTGGGTCGCAGAAGATGGCGTCGAAGTCCTCGAAGAGCAGTTCTGGCTGGAGCAGATCCCAGCGTTTCCATCCCTTCAGGTCTTGGAAGCGGACGTCCCGGTCGAGCAGGCGGTAGGGATGCCCGCTGGCATCGAGTCGCTCGGCGAGGCTCGGCATGCACAGCAGAACGGGCCGGCGGAATCCCATCGCGATGGTCGCCAGTCGACGAACCGTGGGGGCATCGAAGAAGAACTGCTCGAAGCGGTGGTCTTCCGGTACCGCGGGCATGGCACGTCTCCTGGACGGCAGCAGCCGTCCCCCGTGTCAGTGGAATGGGTGGGGGGTAGCCCGGCGCTTTCCTGGCTGCAGGCTGTGGGCATGGAGGAAGCGGAGTGGGCGTCGGGCCCCGTGGACATCCCGCGGACCGCCACCTCGGCTGTTGCCGGTTATGGCCGCCCCCCATCCTCTCGGAGTCCCCCATGCGTCTCTCGCTGCCCATCACCGCGGCCCTGCTCGTGGGCTGCAACGCCCAGACCGCTGACACCCCCTCTGCTCACGCTGCTGGCGAGAAGGCCACGGCCTCCGCGGCGGTCGCGGCTGGGCCGGACATGGAGGCCACGGTTGCCACCTGGACCGGGGGTTCGGTCAGCTACGGCGAACTGTACGAAGACGTCAAGGGACAGCTGATCCGGGCCGAGGTCGACTACCTCACGGCGCGGTACCAGACGGAATCCCAGGCGCTGGAGTCCAAGCTGATGGAGGCCCTGCTCGAGGCCGAGGCGGCCAAGCAGGGCATGGCGGACGTCGAAGCGCTGCTGAAGAAGGAGATCGAAGACAAGGTCTCCGAGCCGACCGAAGACGAGATGAAGGCCTTCTACGAGGTGATGAAGCGACAGCTCCGGGGTGCCCCGTATGAATCCGTCAAGACCCAGGTGGCTGGCGAGATCATGCGGCGCAAGCAGACCGAGGTGTTCGGGGCGTACATCGAGGGCCTCAAGGGAAGCTACAAGGTGAAGATCGAGCTCGCATTCCCGGACCTGCCCCGCATTCCGGTCAGCGCCGACGACGATCCGTCCATCGGGCCAGAGGATGCTCCCATCACCATCGTCCAGTTCGCTGAGTACCAGTGTCCCTACTGCGGAAAAGCGGGCGAAGCCGTCGACGAGGTCATGGCGAAATATGGCGACAAGGTCCGGATGGTCTACCGGGACTTCCCGCTCTCCTTCCACCCGCGCGCCATCCCGGCGGCCATCGCGGCGAACTGCGCGGGCGACCAGGGCAAGTACTGGGAGATGCACAAGCTGCTCATGAACGACCAGCGCGCGCTCGAAGAAGCGGACCTCACCAACCACGCCACCACGCTCGCGCTCGACCTCGGCAAGTGGAACACGTGCCGAGAGGACCCGGCGCAGGCAGCAGAGGTCCAGAAGGACTTCGAAGACGGCCAGGCTGCGGGTGTGTCGGGCACGCCGGCATTCTTCATCAATGGCGTGATGCTCTCCGGAGCGCAGCCCTTCAGTGAGTTCGAGCGGATCATCGAGCGGGAGCTCGAGGCGGGCTGAGGCGCGTGGCTGCCGGAACTGCGGCCGCCCACCGGGCGCCGGGGTTCGGCGGGCCCACGAAGACGCCCGGTGGCCGCGCGTTGCGATCGGGCATGAACGCCGGCGTGGCATAGTGCCGGCATTGCTGCTCCCAGCGAGGGCGGCAGGTCGGGAACAGGAGCACACATGGCGACCCTCCAGCGGGTCGGGTCCTGGTTGAAGCAGCGCGGAAGGCTCGTGTTCGGGCTGGATACGCGTTCGCTGGCGGTCGCCCGGATCTCGCTCGGTATCATCGTGATCCTGGACGTCCTCAATCGCGTCTCGGACTACCGGTTCTTCTACACCGAGGCGGGAGCCCTGCCGCGCACGGCGCTGCTCCAGTTCCTGCAGCGACGCGAGCACATCTCCCTGTTCATGGCGAGCGGGGCGGATTGGTGGGCCGGTGTCTGCTTTGCCATCGAGGCGTGTGCGGCGATCGCCTTCCTCGTGGGGTACCGGACGCGGCTTGCGAACCTCGCCCTGTGGTTCATGGTGATTGGAAGCCACGCCAGGGGGAGCATCCTCCTGCAGTCCGGAGACGTCGTCCTCCGGCTCGTGCTGTTCTGGTGCCTGTTCCTGCCGGTGGGGGCGCGGATGTCCGTGGACTCCCTGCGGAAGCGCCTGGTGCATGCGCCGCCAGCCCATGTCCTGGGGGTCGCCACGGTCGGTCTCCAGTTCCAGATGGCCGCGATCTACATCTGGTCGGTGCTGCTGAAGACCGGTGCTGCCTGGCGCAACGGGGAGGCCGTCTGGTACGCCCTGAATGTCGACCACTTCGCCAAGCAGCCGATGGCGTCCCTCCTCCTCGAACATGAGGTCGTCTGGTCGACCCTGACCCACATGACGTTCTTCTACGAGATGATCGGGCCATGGCTGTTGCTCGTCCCGTTCTTCTTCGGGCCGGTGCGCACGTTCGCGGTCGGTGGCTTCATCGCCCTGCACGTCGGATTCTGGGCAGGTCTCGAGATTGGCCTGTTTCCGTGGATCTGCATGGCTGGATGGCTGGCACTGTTTCCCGGTTGGCTCTGGGAGAAGCTGGGCTGGTGCGTGCCCGAGGGAGATGACCGAGAAGGCATCATCGGTCTTTCCTGGGCGCAGAGGGCGGGAACCGGCTGGATGACAGGGCTTCGGTATGCGCTTTCCCAGGCGCCGGCGTTGTTCTTCATCTGGATGGTCTTCCAGTGGAACATGAGCACCATTGACGGCAAGAACTGGTCGGTTCCGTCGAGCGTTCGCTGGATCGGGCACACACTGCGTCTCGACCAGAAATGGAACATGTTCGCGCCCTTCCCCCTCAAGGACGACGGCTGGTTCGTGATGCCTGGAGAGTTGGTGAGCGGGGAGTTCGTCGAGCTGTGGCAGGGCGGCCCGGTCTCATGGGCCACGGACGAGGAAAAGTCGACCTGGACCAAGGCGACGGAGGCGCCGTCGAAGGACCAGGAGAAGGCCTACGCGCTCAGCCGAGCCAAGCCGGAGGTGGCCTCGCTGATGTACCCGAACCAGCGGTGGCGCAAATACATGCGCAACCTGTGG
>JAYYRS010000219.1:0-2544 GCA_036126975.1 Myxococcota bacterium | reverse complement strand
GCTCCCCGCGCCCCCGTCCGGGTCCCGGACATCCAGCTGCACCACGCCCCCGGTCGGGCCGAAGGTGTGCGCACACGACACCGTCCCCTCGGCATCCGGCGCGGAATCGGCGCAGACCTCGACGCCGTCGACCACCCACGCCACCGTCAGGGCGTCCATTGCGTGGTCGGGATCGCCAACCGTGCCCGTCAGCGTCTCCGGATAGCCCTCCCGAACCGTGTCGGCGGCCGCATGGCTGCGGATCTCGGCGGTCGGTTCGGCGTTGGACTTCGTGTCGCCGGGTTCTCTGCACGCGGCCAGGCTCGCCGCCGCGAGCGCCAGGGACAACTTGGATGATGACGGCATCGGGGGACTCCTCGGCGGCCGAGGGTATCACCCTGGAGCCGTGGGCAGGGGCCCCGCAGACCCAGCCGCCGGTGTGGGCCGCGCGAAACGAGCGGGCGTCGGCAAGGAGGCTCGCCGGCCGCGACATCGAGCAGGGGGCACCGGCCGGCGCCATGTCGCCTTGCAAAGCCGCGTCTGATGTGGAAGGTTCCCGCCCTGGTCGACCACATCGGCGCGGTCTCCTCGCGCGGTCCACCGCAACCGGTCCGGCCCTCCCGGCGCTCGACCGCATCCTGAACACGGGACCCTCGATGCTTCCGAGCCTGCTCCTCCTGAGCCTCCTGCCGACTGCTGACGCCACCTTCTTCAAGAGCAGCCTGCGCACCTATGACGGCCTCTACAACGGCCAGTCCGCATACACGGAGTCGAACTACCGCCGTTGCGTCGCGTCGCACCAGCAGTGTGAGGCGACAGCGAGCCAGAACGAAGGGTGCGACAACGTATGGCGGGACTGTGCAGAGCAGAAGGCAGACTGCCAACTCATCCTAAACGGGATCCAGGCTGCCGAGCAGGCGCGAAGGGAACAGGCCGCGCGCCAGCGGCTCCAGCCGGCCGCACCCACCTACGATGCATTCGACGAGGAAGAAGACTGGGACGACGAAGAGGCGCGGCAAAACTTCGACACCGCGAGCCTGTCCGCCGCCCCGAGCGCGCCGGAGCCCGACCTCGACGACGCACTGGCGCAAGACTGGGAGGATCCGCTGGCTGCTGGGCTCGACGCGACCGATGACGACGAGTTCCTGGCGATCGGGCTCGCAGTCCTCGGCGTCGGAATCGTGCTGGTGGGCGCATTGGTCGTCAGTCTGGTCGTGATCGCGCTCGTGGTTCGATCCGTCCTTTCTGCGAAGCGAGCCGCTGCAGCCGCGTCCTCGCCTGCTCCGGCACCGCGGCCCGCGCCCGCTCCGGCACCGCGGCCCGCGCCCGCTCCGGCACCGCGGCCCGCGCCCGACCGGACACCAGCGCCCGATGTCGCGCCGGACGCCCGGGAGTCCGCGACCAGGCCGGCGGGTCCGCTCGACATCAACACCGCGTCCGCCGATGCGCTCACGGCCCTGCCGGGCGTGGGGCCGAGCCTCGCTGCCGCGATCGTATCGGAACGCGAGCAGAACGGACCATTCGAGAGTGTCGACGCACTCCTTCGGGTGCCGGGTCTCGGCCCCCGCAAGCTGACGGCCATCCGCGGCCGGCTGGACCCGTAGACCCACGGCGGTCACCGCCATGGCCGGCATCGGGCCCGGGCGCAGCCAGATGGTGGGCCGACTGCGTTCTCCCTGGGGCCGGTCGATTGAAAACCCGATCTGCCCTTGCAACACTCGCCTGCCCCACCGGAGACCCCATGGCCCATCCCGTCCGTTGCATGACCGCAGTGCTTCTTCCCATGACCGTCGCGCTGCACGGATGCAGCAGCAAGGGCGACGACACGGGGAGCGGTGGAGACCCGCCGATCTCGGAGGCGGAGGCGGAGGGCGCCAACCCTGGCGAGTGCACGGACGGCGCCGACAACGATGGCGACGGGGACTTCGACTGCAGTGACGCCGACTGCGTGGGCTCCCCCGACTGTTCGGAGGCCAACACCCCCGGCGGCTGCGCCGACGGAGTGGACAACGATGGAGACGGTCTGTCCGACTGCGATGATCCTGACTGCGCCGGCGATGACGCGTGCATCACGGGTCCTGAAGGAGATGCGCCGGGCGAGTGCGCCGATGGCGTCGACAATGACGAGGACGGACTCACCGACTGCGATGACCCCGACTGTGCAGACGCCCCGGACTGCGAATCGGCCGCGGTCGGCTCTCTCGACAACCCCGGCCAGTCCTGCATGGACATCCTCAGCCGCGGCGGCTCCACCGGCGACGGGCCGTACTGGATCGACGCCGACGGCCCCCAGGGAGTGGCACCCGTCGACGTGCTGTGCGACATGACGACGGACGGCGGCGGCTGGACCCTGATGGTCGCAGACGCCAGCATGGGCACCACGGAGAAGGATGCCTGCGAGTTCTGGAGCGTGCGACCGAGCGGTGCCAGCGCATCCGTCACGACCTGTGCGTCCCAGCAACTCACGGCCGCCTGCAGCCAGAACATCTGCGAGTTCGACCTGCAGCTCGACGCGCCCCATGAGTTCACCGAGGTGCGGTTCGCGGGCACTGCATTCTCGAGCGG
>JAYYRS010000218.1:0-7616 GCA_036126975.1 Myxococcota bacterium | reverse complement strand
GGCTGCGGGGGGTTCCCCTCGAGGAGATGAAGATCGGGTTTGCGGGTGCGGGGGCGGCGGCCCTCGCCACCGCACGGCTGCTCGGTTCGCTGGGCGTCCAGCAAGGCAACGTCTGGATGGTCGATGTCAACGGTCTCATCTATGAGGGCCGAGAAGTCGACATGTTCGAGGAGAAGGCCGCATTCGCGCAGAAAACGGAGCTCCGGACGCTAGCGGAGGCGCTGGTGGATGCGGACTGTTTCGTCGGCCTTTCGGTGGGGGGAATCCTGACGGGGGAGATGCTCAAGGCCATGGCCCCGAAACCCATCATCTTCGCGATGGCGAACCCGGATCCCGAGATCACCTACGAGGACGCGAAAGCCGCGGTGCCGGATGCCTTCGTGGCGACGGGGCGCTCGGATTATCCGAACCAGGTGAACAACGTCCTGGGGTTTCCGTTCCTCTTCCGCGGAGCACTGGACTGTCGGGCGCGCAGCATCACCGAAGAGATGAAATGCGCTGCTGTGTATGCGCTTGCCGCGCTCGCGCGGGAGGATGTGCCGGACAGCGTATTGTCCGCATACGCGCTGAACAGCCTGAGCTTTGGGCCTGACTACCTGATTCCCAAGCCATTCGACCCGCGTGTCCTGCTCTGGGTTGCGCCAGCGGTCGCGGGCGCTGCCACGGACTCCGGAGTTGCGCGCAAGCCGATCGAAGACCTCGAGGCATACAAGCAGTCGCTGGAGCGACTGATGGAGCGCTCACGAGAGGTCATCCGGCCCCTCATGAATCGGGCGCGGGTGCGTCCACGTCGGATCGTGTTTCCGGATGGAACCCATCCCAAGGTCCTCCGGGCAGCACAGATACTCGTCGACGAGGGGATCTGTCGTCCCGTCCTCGTGGGGGAGGAGTGGAAGATCATCAAGCGGGCGGAGGCGCACAACGTGTCGCTCCGTGGCGTCGAGATCATCGAGATCCATGAGGACGAACGCTTCCACCGGTACGCCGAGGCACTGTGGGCGCGGCGGCAGCGCAAGGGCATGACAAGTGCTGCGGCACGTGGCCTGCTGCACGTCCCGACCGCCTACGGCGCCATGATGGTGGCGGAGGGCGACGCGGACGGTCTGCTGGGGGGTGTGGCGACGCCGTACAACGCGACACTCCGGCCTGCGTTGCAGGTGATCGGACCCAGCCCCGACACACCCCTGATCAGCGGTGTGTACGCAATGCTCTTCAAGGGCCGTCGGTTGTTTTTCGGCGACTGCACCGTCAACCGTGCGCCCACGGCCGAGCAGCTCGCCCAGATCGCCTGCAACACGGCAGCGCTCGCTCGCACCTTTGGGGAAGAGCCGCGCGTCGCAATGCTTTCGTACTCGGACTTCGGAGAGGTGCGTGGCGACGAGGCGGTGGATCGGGTCGGAAAGGCCGTCGCCATTGTGCGCGAACGGTGGCCCGAGCTGGTCATCGACGGGGAGATGCAGGCGGACACGGCGGTCAACCCGGTGATGGCGGAGACGGACTTCCCGTTCAGCGCCATCCAGGGAGATGCCAATGTCCTGATCTTTCCCGGGTTGAGTTCGGCGAACATCGCCTACAAGCTGCTCCGCGAGCTGGGTGGCGCGACGGCCGTCGGGCCCATTGTCGTCGGACTCGCTCGTCCGGTGAGCGTGCTCGCGCTCGGTGCGACCGTCGACGACATCGTCAACATGGCCGCCATCACCGCAAACCAGGCACTCGATCTCGAGGATGCACAGGCGGAGGCCCCGTGAGCCAGACACCGTACCCGGCTGGCGCGACCGGAGAAGGCGGCGTCATCGCGATGCTCGGTCTGCCCGAAGACGATGCCGTCACACCGTTCGTTCTCGCGACCCCGCTGGAGGGGGGCATGGCGGCGGCGGTGGTCGCTGGCACCGTACACGCTGGCGGAGTCCAGGGGGTTGACGGCGGAGAGATGTCCATCGCCCGGCTCGCGGGCATCGTCCTCGGGCTGCGGGAGCAGGGAGACCTCGTGGACGTGCCTGCACACGGCATGGCGCACTTCCTTCTTCACGCGACGGAGCAGCCCGAGGTCAAGGCAACGCTCGGGCGCCTGCCTGCCGGCGTTCGGAATGCGTCCCAGATCCTGGACCCGCTTCGTGAGGAGGCGACCCAGGCCGAACCCGGCCGGCTGGGGAGCGCAGGCGCCCTGCTGGTCGAGGGCCGGCAGGCTGTGGTCTTCGGGCTGCCGGACGGGGCCGTCGGGCCGGCTGTCGAGGCCACCATGCAGGCGATGCGTGCCGCAGGGGGAGATGCGGGACGTCGGGCTGCGCTCGCAGGTGTCATCGACGCGACGGCCGATGCCGCATTGCTGGTGGCGGATGTCCGCGCGCGATGGGCGTTTGCATTGGACGTCCTCACCTGGCGCTCCCGAGTGCTCGGACATGCGGAACGTGCGGATCAGGCTCGCCAGACGGCAATTGCACTTCGAGCGGGTGCCCGAGGGAGGGACGTGGTCTTCGTCCGGGCTTGGACCGAGCGGCAGCTTGCACAGCTGGCGGAGTCAGCCCTCCGGCGTGCAGCCCGCTGAAGGGCGCTACCAGGCGATGGCGTGCTCGCCCCGTGCGATCCGCAAGGCGTGCAAGGCGTGGGCGGAGTCGCCGATGACGTCGAGAAAGAGCTGCTCCTCCTCCGAACGCAACCGGTCCATCGCGCCGAAGACGCCCTGCTGCTCGAGGGCCTCGACCGTGAGCGCGAGCTGCGTGGCCGCGCCTTCCATCTGCCTCTTCTGGTCTTCCGTGGGAGAGTAGAAGCCCAGGATGGCGAGCTTATGGGCGCTTTCGAGCCAGTGGCCGAGAAACTTGAGGCGCTGGACCAGAAGCACGCGGGCATGCTGCGGCGCGCGTGATGTGGCCTCGTCATAGACCCGGAGCTCCTGGGGCAGCCGCCAGTACAGGAGGGGAATCTGGCCCTGGATCGCCTTGTATGCGAGGTCGGTGCTCCGTCCGCGCGCGACGGCGTAGGCGGAACCCTGCAGCAGATGCGCGCCCCCGCAGGTGTACCGGAAGACCCCCTCCTTCCGCTTTTGCATCTGGGCGCCCGCCTCCATGGCTTTGTACAGCGACTGGCTCTCCGCAACGAGCACCGATGTGGTGAAGGTCGCCAGGTCATCGAGGAGCATCGGGGTGCCATCGATGGCGGTCCACGCGAAGCGGCCGGGCGGGGCCCACGCCGAGAGTGCCTGCACCGCCCAGGGCATGTCGTTGGGCGACGAGAAGGAGCTGTGGTTGCGAGCGGGAACGAGCCAGCTCGCGAGCACGGCGCCTCGGTAGAGGTCGGCGACCGTGTGCGGCTTTCCCTGTACCGTGACCGCGCGGTCCGGAGACACCCCGGCTTCGGTCATGGCCTTGAGCATCAGCTGTTTGTGGGGCTCGACCCGGATGTCGCCCTTCTTGCGGGGGAACTGGACCGTTGTCAATCCTTCGGCGCTCAGCTCCACGGCGTATTCCGAAAACAGCCAATCAACCGCGTTTGCGCCATTTGAGAGCTGGAAGTCAGGACCCATGGCGATGAGTCCATGACCGATGGCCCAAGGGTTGCTCGGGTCGCCGCCGTACTTCTGCACCACCCGCTCGAGGCGGCTGATGGTCGTCTCTATGGGAGCGGTATGGGGAAGCGTTGCAGGCGTCCGACCGTTCCGGGTCGGTGCGACCGGCAGGAGGGCGTCGATCGTGGCGGCAGACAGGGCCGATGTCGGGACCGGGTCTGCAGCCGGCGCGGGGACGACAGGCGTGGCGGGCGCCGCTGTCGTTCCCGGTCTGGGTGGTGGGGTCGCGGATGGTTCGGCGGCGGTGGGCTCCTCGCTGCAGGAAAGCAGGAGCAGGCACACGAGGGCGCTGCCGATCACTCGTTCGCCTCAGCAGCCTGTGCCTTCTGGTCGAGTTGGGCCTGCAGGATGTCCACGCGTTCGATCCGTTCGTCGCTGCACATGTAGAGGATGCCCTCACGCACTGCGATTCGTGGGTGTTGCAGGGGGCGCTCGAAGACGCGCAGCTTGAAGTCCAGCTTCCCGGGCTTCTTGAACTTGAACACCCAGCCGGTGTCGGTCAGGACCCACAGCCGGCCCTCTTCGTCCAGCGTCAGATCGACGTCTTCGAAGCCTTCACCGAGGATGTCGTCGCTGATGATCGTGCCGTAGTTGAACCCGTCATCGGGATTCACCTCGGTGATCTCGTCACCGTAGACGAGCAGCAGCCGTCCATTCTTTGCGACCTCGACCGCATTGGGCGTGCCGTCTTCGAGTCCATAGCGACCGACTTCTTCAGAGTCGAGCGTGTAGGTGACCACCTGGTCCTCGATGATGGAGATCAGCTGTCCCTTTCGTGCGGACCATTCGAGGTAGGCGGTGCCGCCGAGGCCCGAGTCGGCCTTGCGTGCGGTCTCGACGGTCCAGGAGATCTGCGGACGGCCCTCGGAGTCGAAAACGGCAACCTTTCCTCGGGCGTCCATGGCAGCGAATCCATCGGCGTCTTTGCCCGGAATGATCTCCACGTCGATGACGTTCTCGAACTCGCCGGGTCCGTCGCCCGGTTTCGCCCCGCTGACGTACCACCGGGTCGTTCCACCGAACCAGCGGTCCGTGATGTCGGCGTCCGGACCCCACTGGCGCATCGGCTTGCCGTCCTCATTGAACATCTGGACGCGGGAGTTTCCGACATCAGCCGCGTAGACGTTGCCGTAGCGATCGACCTCGAGCGTGACCGGTTCGCCCTTGCCATTGAGCTGGCCGAGCGACCAGCCCGGCTCGCCCCAGTAGCCGACATTGCGGGAAGGGCCGCCGATCAGCTCCTGGTAGGCGTAGAAGACCTCGACGGTCTGCGCAAGCAGGGCCTGCTCCTCTGCGTCTGCGCGAAGGGCGGCCATCTCGAAGGCGGGGATGGCGTTGCTGTCCTTGAGCTTGCGGAGAGCCTTCTGGGCGCGCCGAGCGCTCAAGATCTCCTGCGCGCGGAATCCTGCTGGCACGTATCGCTGGACGGGATCGCGGAGGAACTGCGGCCCATCGGCGACGGCGTCCATGAGGAAGCCGAGGCTCTGGGAATCGCCGAACTCGGCGGCCTTCGAGGTGGCGTACGCGGTCTCGAGCTCGGAATTGAACGCGTCCTGTGCCGCCCGGGCGGTGTCGCTTGCGTAGTACCGCTCCAGCTTCGGATGGTCCCCGGGCTCCGGCCAGTTCAGGGCGACCTCTGCAATGTACGTGTCGGGAAACACCATGCCTTCGTAGGCCTCATCGATCGTGATCCGCAACCTCCTGCCTTGGACGTCGGCGGGCACGTCGACCCGCTTCATCTCGTCGAGCAGCGTGATCGGGCTTCCGAGGGACGCACCGTCCACTGTGATGCTGAGCGTCCGCGGCCGGCCGTGCTCACGGAATGACTTCGCGCCCTCGGAGAGATTGCCGGGCCACAACGTCACCGTGTCGATCTGGGTCACACGTCCGAGGTCAAGCTCGAGCCATTGGCCCTCACCGGAGCCGACCTCACCCTCCGCCCAGCCGGTCTGCAGCAGACCATCGAAGGCGAGGGCGGCCTTGGATTCACCGTCGTCGCGCGCGAGTTCACTCGAGGCCCGTGGGCCGGCCGCGAGGGCAGTCATCGTCGTAAGCAGAGGGAGCAGCATGTGCGTCCTGGAGTAGAGGGGCCGACGGCCCGGTGTTCTGTTCGGTCGTGTTAGCTGGTGCGGTCTGCTGTTTCCATGACGCGAAGTCGGGTTTGACCCATCGCGCACCGGGCGTCTGGGACGGGGGCAGCGCGGGTCGGCCCGCCTGCGCGACAACCACAACCCCGGTAACGGGCTTCGCCGTCCCGACCATGCAGGCCGAGCGGCATGCCTCCTGCGCGCATGACAGGCGGTGTCGGATGCGCGAGCGCCCAGCGTGCTCAGCGGGGGTTGAATGTCCGGATGACGGCAAATTCGCCGTCCCATCGGTCCCGACTGAGGGACGGGGCGCCCACGTCTGCTGCGGCCAGGGAGTTGTCGCACCAGGGGTTCAGCCACGCGCGGGCCGCCATGGCGGCTGCGCCGGGATCCGGGCGCTCCAGCGTGAGCACCCCGGCCACGTGGCGGTAGTGGGGGTCGCGGAACAGGCAGGCCGCATCGCGGGGCCCATACCAGAGCTCGATGCCGGGTTGATCTGGATCCGTGATCTGGAAGGTTGGTTTTCCGAAGAACAGCTCCCGGAGGTACCCCGGTGAGATCCGGAACGGCTGGTCGCCCACGACGGCGAGCAGCGTGCTGCGCGGCGAACCATCGCCCTGGAGTCGGGTTCGGTCGAGTTCCGCCACCATGCGGCGCTCGATGGCTTCGAGCGTCCGCTGGGCCTCGAAGGGGCCAAGGACGAACGCCACCACGGGGTCGCCCTCTGCCGCCTCTTCTCCGGTGAGCGCGAACTCGAGGCTCACGTGGTCGTCGTCGTACGCGGCGTACCGTCCGTCCCAGCCCCCACGGTCGACCTCCCGCAGCCAGAGGTCGATCGCACGCCGGACGGGTTCCGGGTCGAAGTCGTGGGGCAGCCAGCGTCGCACGAGGACCGCGATCCGAGAGCGGCTGCCGACCCGGTCCAGCGCCCGCCGGAGCCGCGTGATCATCGCGGCATCCGGTCCGGGACGCACCTGTCGGATGAAAGACAGCACAAGCACGTCGAGCTCACGGCCATCCGTATGCCGCATGACGAGGCTGGGGCCCGGCCACTGCAGGTCCCGGAGCGTCCAGCCGCCCTCCTGCAGCTGCAGGGTCGCTGCAGCTTCAGCGAATCCCTGGAAAAAGCGGCGATTGTCCAGGCTGGTCAGCGTCTCGGACCACCGGTCCCGCGCCGTCTGGGGTGCCAGTGATGCCGCCTGCTCCAGCCACACACGGAGCGGTTCGCCGTCGGGCTCGGCCAGCTGGCGTGCGAAGCTGTGGGCCGAACCGGGCACGCGACGCAGGTCATCGAGGGTGGCCTCGCTAAACAGCATTCGTCGCGGACCCCGGTGTGACGGGCGCGGTTATCCCCGTGCGATGCCGTGTGCAAGGGGGATGTCGGGCAGTGGGACGGACGGGCCGTCCGGGTTCCTGCCGGGGCGTCGTCGGGCGAGGGCGAGGATCAACGCAAGCGCGATCATCTGGGCACCCCGCGGGTGGGCGCCTGCCGTGCAGCGGCAGCCTTCGGGGGCAGGGCCGGCATCGAGCGCGCCCGCGCCGAAAGTCTCATCGTGGCCGGGTTCGCCGAGGTCGATGGAGTGCTGCATGACCGCCTCGCGAAGCGCCTCGGGCTGGCCGCGGAAACCGTTGGCGTGGGCGATGAGTGCTGCGAGGCCGGTGGCATGGGGTGCGGCGGCGGATGTCCCCACGAAGCCGGCGTCTCCGTATGTCGCAGTCGACACGCGATCGGGAGCACACAGGTCGGGTTTGGTGCGACCATCTTCGGTCGGCCCCCAAGAGGAATAGGGGGGCGCCTCGCTGGCGTCGCGGTCGCACGCCCCGACAGTGATGCCGGTCCGTGTGTCCGCCGGAAGGGTGAGGACCCCGATGCCGGCTTCCACCCGAGCGGGTGTCAGCCCATGGGGCGCGTAGAGCCAGGCCGTGAGGCCGTCAGCGAGGTCACCGGGGTCGCTGAGCACAGGTTC
>JAYYRS010000217.1:0-19350 GCA_036126975.1 Myxococcota bacterium | reverse complement strand
TGCGGGAGATCTCGCGGGCATAGCTGCCCTCGCCGAGCCAGTGCACCGTATCTGTCAGGTACAGCTGGAGCCGGCCCACCGTCGACCAGTACGTCCGGTCGTGGTCGGTCGGCGTGATCTGGTTGTCGAGGTCGGTGTGGTCGCCGTACAGGCCCGCGAGCACCATGTCGAGCCGGTCCGGCCACAGACGAAGCTGGAGCTCGTCTCCAAGCGTGAGGACGGTGCGCTCATCGGTGAGCGACGTCACGTAGATGTCGTAGGCATCGCCCTGGTACGTCTCGGTCGCGTAGCCGTCGGGATGAAGCCGTTCGTAGCTCACGAAGAAGTTGTTCCATCGGACCGGTCCGAATCCACCGAAGCCGAGGTAGCCGATGCCCTTCCAGGAACTCGCGCTCACGGCCTCCGGGAAGGGGAACTCGAACGCGCGGTTCGGGTTGTTTGCGAGGAATCGCTCCACGACCTCGCCCCGGACCCAGTTCTCGTAGCTGACACCGGGCGTGTCATGGGGTGCGAAGCGGTTGCCTGTGACCATCGGTTCCGCCCGGTACATCCCACCTACGCCGATCTCGAGGCGGTCGATGGGCCGCACCCGCAGCGTGCCGCCCGGCGTGAGCACCGTGTTGTAGCGGTCCCCCTTCAGCCAGTACCCCGAGTCGCCGAAGCCCACCATCAGGTCGATCCGGTCCCGTTCCCAGCGAGCACTCGCGCCGACCGTCTCGAAGAAGATCTGTGCTGGCCGCATGTCGTAGAGACCAAGGTCGCCGAAGTAGTAGACCAGCGAACCGACCTGCCAGGTGACGTCGGGCAGGAGCACGTTGCCGGCCCGTACGTACAGCTGCGACATGCGCAGTCCGGCGAGGTTGCCGTTCGTGGGCTCGGCGCCCTGGACAGCGCCGCCCTCGATCCGGAGATGCAGGGACGTCCACGGGTCAAGCGTGTGGGCCTTGCGCTCCAGCACGTCGTACTTGAACTCGACGGCCGCGTACGGGCCTTCGTTCATGAGCCGCCCGTGAAGGTTCCAGTAGCCGAGTCGGCCGCTGCCTCCCTGCCCGAAGTCCGGTCGGGCGCCGACACGCAGGTAGCCCGCCACGTCAGCGCGGCCGGCGTGGGCGGTTCCGCCCGTCAGCAGGGCCATCCCAAGGAGAATCGCAGTCATCGGACTATTGCTCCTCGAGGATGACGATGGAGCTGGCGCTGACGGTGTAGCTGGCGCTGTCCAGGATGACGGGCGAGTCGGTGCTGATGTTCGCCGACACATACGGATCCAGCGTGGGGTTCTCGTCGAAATAGCCCCCCTGCGCGTCGATGTCACCAGGAGTGTCGAACCAGGCCTGCGTATCGACAACGCGGCCCCATGTCCGGCCCTCGGGCAAGGAGAAGGTCACGTCGCCTCGCTCCATGTTGATGAGCACCAGCAACTCCGGGACGTCGGAGTAGGAGCCGTCGTCGTAGTAGTGCTGCATCACGTGCTTGTTGTTCGACCAGTCGTCGCCTGACATCTCACTGTTGTAGGCGTTCTTCCAGGCGAGCGGCATGTGCTCGCCGTACTCCTTGGGTGCGAAAGCGTACTCATGGTCCTTGCGGAACTGGATCAGCTTCTTGACGAAGTCGAAGCTGCGGTGCCGGGACCACGCGTAGGTGCTCTGCCACTCTCCCCAGCGCATCCAGTTCCATTCGTTGTCGGCCCAGATGTTGTAGGCGTTGTTGTTCCCGTACTGGGTGCGCAGCCACTCATCGCCTGCCCACAGCAGGGGCGTCCCGTGGCTGATCATCATCGCGGTGAACATGTTGCGGACCATCTGCCGCTTGGTGGGCTCATCACCCCAGTTGCGGCTCCGGTTGTGGACCTCGCCGGACTGCGTGTCGCACCACACGCTCAGGGGCTCCTGGCAGCACTTGGGGTTGAGCAGACCGCAGTCGTTCTGTCGCTCCTCATAGGAGAACAGGTCGTACATGGTGAAGCCATCATGGACGGTGATGAAGTTGATGGAGTGGTAGGGCTTCCGGCCGTTCCAGCCGTATGCCTGCTGGCTGCCCGTCATGACGGAGCCACCGTCCAGCCCTTCGGTCCAGTTGAGCTTGTGATCGTCGTTGTTGAGGAAGCTGCGCCACCAGTCACGGAAGTGGGCGTTCCACTCGGCCCATGCGTACGCGGGATCGTCGCTGCTTGTCGGGAAGCCGCCGATGCCCGGGCCGGTGCCGGCCGCCGTCCACGGCTCCGAGACGATGCGGACGTTGTTGTCCTGCATGACCGGGTCGTCGATGATGTCCTGCAGGATCGTGGTCGCGGGGTCGGATGGGCTGTTGTAGTCCAGGTCGTTCTCGCCCAGGATCCCGGCGAGGTCGAAGCGGAACCCGTCGACGTGCAGCTCCTCCACCATGAAGTGCATCGAGTCCATGATGTTGCGGCGCATCGGAGCGTGGTTGGGCCGGGTCTGGTTGCCCACGCCGGTGTTGTTCCAGTAGGTCTGACCGTCGGGTGACAACGCGTAGTACGCGGCGTTGTCCAGGCCGCGGAAGCTGTACAGCCCGGCGACCTCCTTGGGGTCGAAGTTGACCGAC
Organism: Myxococcota bacterium; assembly: GCA_036126975.1. Taxonomy (GTDB): domain Bacteria; phylum Myxococcota_A; class UBA796; order UBA796; family UBA2385; genus JAYYRS01. The sequence goes on along the minus strand of JAYYRS010000217.1, from coordinate 16,788 downwards.
GTCATGTCGTCGTAGGTCTCGAAGAAGAGCCGCTCCCGCCAGAGGCCGCCTTCGCCCGTGTGGTTGTAGACCACGTCGATCATCACCTCGATGTCATGCTTGTGGAGCTCATCGACCATCCACTTGAACTCGTCGATGACCTCGTCCACGCGGCCAGTGGCCTGCCACTCCGCGCTGAACGTATGCTCAGGCGCGAAGAAGTTCAGGTTGTTGTAGCCCCAGTAGCCGCCATCGAGGGGCTTCTCGTGGATCGGCATCAGCTCCACCACGTTGATGCCGAGCTCCTTCAGGTAGGGAGCGATCTCGCCAATCCCACGGTAGGTCCCTGGGAACTCGACACCCGAGCTCGGATTGGCGGTGAGACCCTTCGGGTGGGCCTCGTAGATGATGAGCTGGTGGTCGTCGTGCCCCTCGAGCGTGTTGTCGGCGCGCTGCCGGCGCCACCGCGACTCGTTGTCCGACCACTGGTAGTCGCTGTTGACGACCACGGACTTCGATGCGGCAGCCCACGTGGACTCGAACCGCTTCGGACCACTCGCCACGCTGCCCTTGAACCAGTCATGGTCCCGGTGGATCGCCTTGCCCCATGGGTCGAACAGCAGCTTGTTGGGATTGAAGCGGTTGCCATTCTGGTCCACGTCCGTGCGGAAGCCGATGGTCGAGCCGGGCCACCAATCCTCGTCGTAGGGCCAGTTCGGACCCCAGGCGATGAAGCCGTAGTGCTGTCCGATGCCGATTCCCTCGACGAAGACGCTCCAGACCGCGCCGCCGTTCCGATTGGTCAGCGGCACCTGCCACGTCGGGATGTCGGCTTCCGGATCGTCGAAGAAGAGGATCTCCACACGCTCTGCGCGCTCGGAGTAGATCGTGAAGTTCACGCCCCCGTCGACCATGACAGGGCCCATGTGGTCGAGTGCCTCGAGCCCGTCCCATGTCAGGGACGGCGCGATGGGCTGGGTGGCGTAGAGCTGTGTGTAGTTCTCACTCGCGCAGCCCAGGGCGAGGGCAGCGACGGCGGCAGGGAAGAAGCGCATGAATGCTCCGACGGTCATCCTTGGGAGTCTATCGTGTCGCCAGACCATGCGTGACTCATTTATGAGTCACCCCGGTCGATTGTGAGAACCGACGACCGGGATGCCGGAGGTGCCACCGGGTCTGGACGCACTTCGGGTCACCCGGTGCGGAAGCAGTCCGCTCGGCGGAGTGATCGCCGACAGCGGTGGACGCGGGTCAGGCGGTGGCCGGGTCCCGGGACCACGTTCCAGGCGGAATTCACCGTCGGACGAGCACGCGGCTGGAGTACTCCGGAACGTATACGCTGAGCGAGTCACCGCTGGCGGTGAAGGTCTCTCCCGTGAGGACATCCTCAAACGTCGAGCCGGGTGTCAGTCCCGCGTAGCCGATGCCGTTCGTCAGCGTGCGACCGTAGGACTCCCGGTTGAGGATCGTGATGGACTCCCCGCCGGTGATGGGGTCGACCCGGGCCCAGGCGAGTGTCGTCGGAAACTCCGCGGGCTCGACCCACCACTCCGTCGCCGCGCCGCGCCAGAGGGCCGGGTGGGCACGGCGTGCCTGACCCAGGGCGCGCACGTGGCGCAGGACGTTGCCGGGCTCGGTATCGAGCCGACTCGCGACCGTGTCGACGTCGACCCCCGGATCGAGCGGGCCGGTGTACCACCACATCGGCTGCCGGTTGTCCGGGTCGGTGTAGCCCGGCATTCCGAACTCATCGCCGTAGTAGATGAGGGGTACGTCGGGCTGCGTGTACAGGAAGGTCCAGGCGAGCTTCATGCGCTGGAAGATGAACCAATCGGTCGGCATGCTGGCCTGGTAGACGTCGTTGGTCTCCCAGTTGCACGCCGACACGTAGCCCTCGACGCCATTGCTGGTGAACCGCATTACGTCGTGGTTCCCGAGGAAGCTCGACATCAGCGCGGAGCCGTAGCGTTCGCGGCTGGTCGCCGCGGTTCCGGAGACGTCGGTCAGGCTGGATGTTGTGTTCCCGAACCCACCCTGGAGTGCGTAGTACAGCGGGAAGTCGAACTGTCCATCGAGGCCGAGGCTGTTCTCCTGGTGGATGTACTCGACGATCTTGTCATATCCGTCGAACGTTTCACCCACCGTCCAGAACTGCTCGTCGCCGCCGGCGTCGGTGTGCTCGATCTCCCGTCGGATGCGGGATTCGAGGTTCCAGATCACCGAGTGCGGCATGTGCTTGACGGCGTCGACACGGAACCCGTCCAGCTCGTACGTCTTTGCCCACCAGAGGGCGTCATCGACCATCGTATCGAGCGCTTCCTCGTTGCTGTAGTCGATGTCCGGCAGGTAGGGCGCGAACCAGCAGCTCTCGGGAATCCGGTCCCAGTTCTGTTGCCCCCCGACGCTGTCCTTGCACACGGACAGCGGATTGAACCAGTCGGGATGCTCGACGGCGTACGGGTGGTCTTCGTGCACGTGGTTGGCGACCCAGTCCATGATCACGCGCATTCCGCGGTCGTGCGCCTCGGACACGAGGAGACGGAGCGCCGCGTCATCACCGAAATGACTCTCGACCGCCTTCGCTTCGTCTGGCCAGTATGCGTGGTAGCCCGCGTAGGTCTCCTCGCAGTCTCCGGCCCAGCCTCCCTCCGCATTCTCCTGGGGATTGGAGAGCCAGATGGTGCGGACGCCCAGCTCATCAAGGTACTCGACCATGTCGGTCACGCCCTGCAGGTCGCCGCCCTGGTAGTCGCCGATGGGCAGCGACGTCCCCTCTCCGCCGTCCAGGCTCACATCGCCATTCATGAAGCGGTCGATGAAGGCGAAGTAGATGGCCCCATCGCGCCAGGCATCATCTCCGCCGGCGTCCATCCAGAACGGCACATAGACCTCCTTGGACTGGTTGCCGTCTGCGTCGGAGGCCTGGAGGCGGAGGGTGTGGCGCCCGGGCGCGAGCCCCGACTCCGAGAGCGAGAAACCGCTCCCCGTCCAGGCGCCCTCGACTGGAGCACCGTCCAGGGTCGCGGTGCCCTGGGCCAGCGCCGCGCCTGCTCCGCCACTGGCGGCCACCGCGTCGAGCCGGAGCGTTCCCGCGTCCCGGTCGATGGTGAGTGTCTCGACGGCGAGCGTGGGCAGGCGGCAGTCCTCCACCACGACCATCGAGTTGCAGGCGGAGTCCAGGCCGCTCTCGCAGACATGCGAGAACTGGTTCTCCCATGGCTCCTTGTAGCCTGCCTCGCAGTGGATGAGGTCTGCCGCCGGGTCGCAGACGTAGGATCGGTACTCATCCTGCGTCCAGTCGATGACCTCCACGAACTTGTAGCTGTGGGGTCCGGGTGGGAGGTCGACGTCCGCCTCCCAGATGCCTGGGGCGATCTCCGCAAGGGGATGGGACTCGGTGTTCCAGCCGTTGAAGCTGCCTGCGACGCTGATCCGGGAGACGTCCTCGCTTCCGGTGTACTGGTAGGTGAACGTCGTGCTGCAGAACGCCGGGGTCGTCGTGCCGTCGTCTGCGCCCGTATCGTTCGCGGTGCCCTTCCCGTCGCCCTGGCAGGCAACCCCGAATGCAAGCAGTGGGAGCAGGGTGGGCGAGAGCGACACGCGCATGGCAGACCTCCAGGTCGCGAACCTACCCTGGGATCCCGGAGGTCGCCGCCCGGATCGCGCCATCGGAATTGAAGATGTCCACCTGCGGTACCGTCTGGAGCGATGAACCGCGGTGTGGAGGCGGCGATGGCAGTGGATGCAGGCAAGGTGGGGATGACGTTGGGAGGCGCTTCGATCCTCGTGCTGGCCATCGGCACGGTGGTCATCTTCAGCACGCGAGAGGGTGCCGGGGAGGCTCGCTACGGGGTGGCTTCCAGCAGTCCCGCCATGCTGGACGCGGTGGCCAGCGGAGCCGCAGGGTCGGTGGAGGGGCCTCGGGAAAGACCCGACACGGGCGGCGCTGCGGCCGTCCTCGCTGGACGCGCAGACGGTCCCGAGGTCGTTCCCGACGCGCCAGATGACGACGTGCCCCCGACGGACCCGGAGCCGGGACCGCCTGTGGATCTCGGGGACGAGGTTGCAGCCCAGGCAGTGCTCGCTATGGAGCAGGCGATCGGTGATGGTCCGGCGGGTGACACCGGAATCCGAAGCGCCAACAAGGTTCCGTCGCCCCCGAAGAAGAAGCCCGGGTGCCAGACGCCGGACGTCACCCGGAAGGACGGCGTGTACCACATCCCCCGCGGTGTGCTGGACCGCTATGCGACAAGTCCGGGCAAGGCTGGAGAGCTGGGTTCCTTCTGGTGGGCGAAGAACAAGAAGGGAGAGAAGACGGGCGTCCGGCTGGGCAGGCTGCCATGTCCTGGACTGCTCCGCTCCGCGGGCTTCCGGCGGGGAGACCTGATCCTGTCCGTGAATGGTGCCAAGCCCACGAGCATCGCGCGTGCGGTCGCGATCTACGGGGCCGCACGACGCCAGGGCACGGCGGAAGTGGTGGTGCGACGCGGCCGGAAGGGCCGGAAGAAGAAGGTCAGGCTTCAGTACCGCTTCACGGACTGACCACGACGGGTCCGGGTCCGCGGTTCAGGGCTCGAGAGCATGCCGCACGGCTTCGATGCAGGCGGCTTCCGCGGGGAATCCCTTCGCGGTCTTCCGAACGACGATGCGATCATCCACACGGACGGAGAGTTCGCCCCGTGCGCCCGACACGAGGGTCACGGGGAGGCCGGTGGCCTCGGTGATGGCGGCCGCCACCCTGGCGGCACGGGGTTCGTAGTTTCAGACGACGCAGTAGCGAATGCTGATGTCGGGCATGCAGACCTCCTCGGCCGAGCCTACCGCACCGGCGGGGCGCACCTCTGCTCTGGGAGCCCCGGTCCGAAGGGATGGTGGGGACGCCCGGAGGGCGCGCGGTCGGGTTTCCTGTTTCAGCGTGGCGGTTCCAGCGGGTGGGGCCATGCGGTGATGACGCGGTTCATCGGCGTGATCGCTTCAGGAATCGTGGTCCATCGCGTCTGGTACCCGGCAGCTTCGAGTCGGTACGTCCGGTGGATGTCCGTCGCAACGGCGTGTCCGAGGTGTGTCGCCAGGGTGGCCGGTCCGGGCACGCCGCGCCGCGGATGGCAGCAGGGAAGCAACGCAACGGGGCCCCTTGCTGCGACGGCCATTTCGATGACGGCATCGGAGGCCCGACCACATGCGTGCACGCCAAGAACCGCGTCACCGGCGGACAACCGGACGCTGTCGAGTTCGGCTTCGACGAACCGGACCTTTCCTGGGAGCCAGGGGCACACCGTGGCCAGCGCCCGCAGGGAAGTCTCCGCAGACCCGGGCCGGGTCCGATCCACGAGCAGGACCTCCGCGACATCCCGATGGAACACGCCGTAGAGCATCCCGACAAGGCCGTGCCCGCAGCAGAGATCGGCGACCCGGGGTGCGCGAACCCGTCTCCGCGCTCGTTCGAAGAACTCGAAGGCCTCGAGAAGCTCCTTGAAGGGGACGGCGCGCGCCGCGAGCAGGGCGCGGGCCAGCCGGTCCTCCATGCGGTCGCTGGTGAACCACGACTGGGACCACGCGCCCGGACGCGATCGGGAGTCGAGATGAATCGGAGGGGGATTCGCGTTGAACGTCCGGAAGGCCTTGAATCGAGCAGCTGCCATCCCGGGTCAGCCCCCGGGCGCGGGAGCGGCCAGCAACCCGGGATGGAGCGGCGTCGACTCGAGCGCACCGAGGAAGGCGACCACTGCGTCGATCTCCTGCGGCCCCCAGTCCAATGGGACCATGAACGTCTCGAGGTGCCCGAGACCCATCTCCTCGTCCAGCCGCGCGTAGTTCTCGACGACCTCGTAGAGGGTCTCGAAATGGCCCCCGTGCATGTAGGGCGGAGAGCGGGTGATGTTCCGGAGCGATGGCGTCTTGAACTGGCCGACCTGTTCACTGGTCTGTACGAGCCGTTCGATCCGCAGGGCGGCCTCGCCGTCCGGCGCGTCCGACCAGCGACCCGCAGCGTTGAACGGACTGTCTCGGAGACGCTCGATCCCATCGTATCGGCCGAGGTCGTCCTCGGCGAGCCAGGGCCGGATCCCCAGACCGACGGAATGGAACTCGAGGTTGGAAAGCAGCGGACCGCTGTGGCAAAGATGGCAGTTGCCCTCGCCTGCGAACAGCGCAAGTCCGCGCACCTCCTGCACCGACAGGGAATCGAGCCCCATCGGGGTTCCAGCGGCGAGTGCCGTGACGAAGCGGTCGAACCGGGTCGGACCCGTGACGAGGCGCCGCTCGTATGCGCCGATCGCCTTGGTCACGTTGGTGAAGACGCGCGTGACCGCATCCTGGTCTGTCGGATCCATCTGCTGCCAGGCGATCGCGTCGGGATGGTCCGGGTCATCAAGGGGTCGTGCGTGCCGGGGGAAGCCCGGCGCGCTGAAGTCGGGACTCTCCCCGAACACGGACGCGTAGGCGTCTGACAGATCTGGGTCGGACGTCACGAGCCGCGCGATCGACATGCGGTCGCCGTCCATCTCTTCGATGGCTTCGAGCGGGCCGGTCGCCTGACACCAGAGGCTGTCGCAGCGACCGTCCCAGAGGAACCAGCGCTGGTAACCGACATCCCACAGATGGGGCGCATGCCGCTCGGTCGTTCCTGCGGCCTCGCTCAATGCGAGTCCGTCCCCGAAGCCCATCGCGGGGTCATGGCAGGTGGCGCAGGAATGGGCGCCGGAACCGGACAGGCGCGGATCGAAGTACAAGGCATGGCCGAGGGCGGCGGCGGCCGGGTCGTCCGCCACGTGGTTCGTGGGGTCGGCTGGCAGCCCTGGCAGGGGACTCATGCCCAGCACCACCGCGAGAGCCTCCTCATCCAGACCGAGCCCTGCGGCGAGGTCCTCCGGGGAGTGATGCGCGGGTTCGGCGCATGCCGCGAGGGCCAACGGCACCAGCAGGGTCGGGGCAGGTCGGGACATCACTCCAATGGTAGCCCCGTCGCGAGGGGTGCGCGTCCGGTTCCTGCGACGGGGATGGTCTGCGGTGCGGGTGGGAGTCCCCGGGGCCTTCGGGCTACAATGGGGCCCGTTGCCCCCGGAGATGCCCCTGGCCGCCGTTCTGCTCCGTGTCGTGCTCCTGCTCGTCGGGTCCGGGTTGGCGCTCGCGCATCCGCCGGATGACCTGGATGCAGACGGCGTGGATGACGCCGACGACAACTGTCCAGACGTCGCCAATACCCATCAGGATGATGCGGATGGAGACGGCGAGGGGGACGCCTGCGACGCCTGCACGGATGCGGATGGTGATGGCTTCGGCGTCGAACCCCACGCTGCTTCCACCTGCGATGTCGACTGCGACGACGCGGACGCGGCTGCTTTTCCCGGAAACCGGGAGACCTGGTACGACGGGGTGGATGGCGATTGCGATGGTGCATCGGATTTCGACGCGGATGGAGACGGGTACGACAGCCTCGCCCACGGGGGATTCGATTGCGACGACAACAAGGCGGCCATCTCTCCGGCGGCCATCGAGGTCTGGTACGACCGGATCGACGACGACTGCGACGGCAATGATTCCGATCAGGATCTCGATGGCCATGGCGCGGCCCATGCCGGAGGGGATGACTGCGATGACGGAGACGCATCGGTGTCGCCATCCGCCGAAGAAGCCTGGTACGACGGCGTGGATCAGGACTGCAGCACGGGCAGCGACTTCGACGCGGATGGAGATGGGCATGATTCCCGTGCTCACGGTGGAGATGACTGCGACGATGGCGACGTCACGGTCCATCCTGGCGCGCCGGACGACCCGTATGATGGGCGCATCACGGACTGCGACAATGCCCTGGAGTACGACGGAGACGGGGACGGACACAGGTCCATGGAGTGGGGTGGAGACGACTGCGACGACGCCTCCTCGGCCGTACGACCCGGTGCGACCGAACTCTGGTACGACGGCGTGGACCAGGACTGCGACGGCAACGATGACGATCAGGATGGAGATGGCTTCGTGGCGGTCGAGGCGGGTGGGGATGACTGCCTGGATACGGACCGCGGGGCCCACCCCGGTGCAGCCGAGGTCTGGTACGACGGGGTGGACCAGGACTGCGATGGGAACGATGGGGACCAGGATGGAGACGGGCACGACGCCCTGGCAGCGGGCGGCTCGGACTGTGATGATGCAGACGCAGCGGTCTCGCCGTCCGCGGAAGAGGTCTGGTACGACGGCGTGGATCAGGACTGTGATGGCCGTTCGGATGCCGATGCCGACCGTGACGGCTTCGATGCCGCGGGCGCCGGTGGAGGCGACTGCGACGACATGGATGCAACCATCTGGCCCGGCAGCCCCGCGTTTGGCGATGACTGCCTCCCTCCAGCCGCTTCCGACGGCGACGGTGCCGCCCCCTGGAGACTTGCGCCAGAGTCACCGGCGGAGGCGGGATGTGCGAACACGGGTGGGACCGGTCTCGGAGGCCTTGGCATCGGCGGTGTCGGTCTCTCTGCGCTGATGCTTCTCCGAAGGCGCCGGGTGTAGCGGACCGGTCCCGGCGGGATTGCCGGCAGGCTGCAGGTTTGGGGGGCCCTGGCCGCGCTTCGCGGATGGTGTCCTCCGACCAAACTCCGCGAGTCGGGCGCGGACGGGGTAGGCTGGAGCGGCCCGCGTCTGGCGAATCATTCCGCTGCCATCCGGCTGGTCTCCCCCATGAGTGACGGTCTCCTGCCTGTGCGCCCACGAGAGCGGCGCGTGGTCCTTGTCGCATTCGGCGTGCTGTTCTGCGTGCTGGGCGCGCATGCACTCGTGGAGACAGCGCGCGATGCACTCTTCCTGCAGGCGCTGCCTGTCGAGCGCCTCCCCTGGGTCTACCTGCTGGTTGCGCTCATCGGCCCGCTGATCAGCGCAGTGCCATTCGAAGCGGGTGGGCGGCGAGGGCTGGTGGCATGGCTATGGGCGTCCGCAGCGACGATACTCGGTTTCTGGTGGTGGGTCGGAAGCGGCGGCACGGTCCCGAGGATCGCGCTGTATGTCTGGGCGGGATTGTCGATCTCCGTCGCGCTCGTGCAGGTCTGGCATCACGTGAGCCAACGGTTCACCGTGGACGCTGCCAAGCGGGTCTACGGGGTGATCGGCTCGGGCGCGGTGCTCGGCGCCATCGCTGGGTCCGCTGCGGGGGGAGCCGTCGCGACGGCCCTTCCCGTACAGCACCTGCTCATCGGCGCGGCCGTGTTGTACGTGGCGGCCGGAGTCTGCGTATTCTGGCTTGGCGAGGGGACGCCCGTTCCTCTCCGGCTCCGGTCTCTCGGACTCGGTCGGGACGTCGCAGCCGTGCTGGCAGATCCCTACGCAGGGCGACTGGTCGGACTCGGTGCCATCGCGACCGTGGCGTTCACGCTGGTGGACTACCTGTTCAAGGAGCAGGTGGCGGCCAATGTCGCGCCCGATGACCTCGGGACCTGGTTCGCCCTGTTCTACGCCTGCGTGAATCTCGTGGCGCTGGTCGTCCAGATCCTGCTCACGGGTGCGACCATCCGCGGTCTCGGGGTGCGGCGAGCGATCGCCGTGCTGCCGGTGCTTCTGCTGCTTGGCGCTGGCGGCATCGTAGGGGGCGTCGGGATCCTCGCCGCGTTGGTGGTGAAGGGGTCGGAGGGAGCCCTCAAGCACACGCTCCACAAGACCGCGATGGAGGTGCTGTACGTCCCTGTGGATGCGGCGCTGCGCGCCCGGACCCGACGCGTGAACGATCTGTTGGTTCTGCGGCTCGCACAGGGAGCCGGCTCGCTGTTCATCCTGGGATTGCTGGGCCTGGGGGGAGGCACCGCTGCGGTCGCTGTGGGTGTGGTTCTTCTCTCGCTGGTGTGGCTGGGTCTGGGATGGGGCCTGCGAGACCATTACCTCGCCCTGTTCCGCGGCATCCTGCAGCGGGGTCCAACGGGTGTGGGCGCAGTGCCGACCCTGGATCTCGGAGCGCTCGAGGCGCTCCTGCAAGCGCTGAATTCCGACAGCGATGCCGAGGTCCTCTCGTCGCTCGATCTGCTCCATCAGTACGGTCGGACCCGTCTGGTACCGTCACTGATCCTGTTCCACCCGAGTCCGCAGGTGGTGGTCCGTGCCCTGGACCTGTTCGGACGAGCGGGGCGGGCCGATCATCTTCCCAAGACGCTCCGGCTCGCCGCGAGTCCGGATGCGGAGATCCGGGCTGCCGTCATCCGCGCCCACCCGGACCACAGCTTTGCGCTCCGAGGAGTGCAGGATGACGACCCGGTCGTTCGCTGCACCGCGCTGGCCGCGCTCCTGACGGACGGGGGACCGCAGTCCCGGACGGTGCGGCCGGTGGTGGAAGCCATCGCAAGCGGCGGGCGGACCGAGGAGCGCATCGCACTCGCGCGCGCGCTCGCACACCAGGCGCATGGTCCGCTCCAGGTCGAGCTCCTCCGTGCACTTGCCCGAGCGCCTCGGGCCGTCGAGAGGGCGGCGGCAGCCGAGAGCATCGCGGCCAACCCCGTGCCCGCGCACATGCCGGCCGCCATCCAGCTGCTTGCGACGCGGGAAGCCCGCCGGAACGCGCGGGCTGCCATCGTGGCGAATCCCGAGGTCGCCATCAAGGCGCTCGACCGGGCGTTGGGTGACCTCGAGCTGGCAGAAAACGTACGGATCCACGTGCCGGCAGTGCTGGCCGAGCTCGCGAGCCCGGAAGCGGCAGAGGTGCTGACGCGTTGGCTGCTCGGAGCCACCGACGGGGTCCTGCGGTACCGGCTTCTGCGTGCCCTGAACCGACACAGCAATCTCCGGCCGGATGTTCCGCTCCCGCGTCCGCCGCTGGCCGAAGCGGTGCGCCGCAGCGTCCGTGACCTGTACCTGCTCCTGGATTGGAAGCTCGTACTGGAAGCCGGGATCGAGGAGGATCCCTCCAGGGACACCCCGGGAAGCGCCCTGCTGCTGCAGATGCTTCGGGACCGCAGGGTCAATGTCGAGGAGCGACTGTTTCGGGTCCTCGATCTGCTCCATGAGGATGACGACTTCGAAGATCTCTGGCGCGGCGCGCTCTCCGAAGATCCCCTGCGCAGGGCGAGCAGTCTGGAACTCCTCGAGAATGCCCTTCCGTCGGATTTCGCGTCGCCGATCATCGCGCTCCTCGACGGGCGCGGGGAAGAGCTGCCGGGGTTGCGGCGGCTCGCGCCCGGGGAGGCCTTCCACCGTCCGCTCGCCCACACCTACGACGCCGTGATGCGAGAGATGTTCACCTCCGGGAGCGACTCCGTACAGGCGATTGCCGCCTGGCACGTCGGCGAACTCGGCCTCTCCGCGCTGCTGCCGGCGCTCGCGGCCATCGATCTCAAGCGTCACCCGACCACGCGGGAGGTCATCCAGAATGCGATCGCAAGGCTCGAGGGCCGGTCCGCCCAGGCGCTCGCATGAACGTGGCCAACGCCCAGACACTCGAGCGCATGCTCGCCTTGCGTTCGCTTCCAGCATTCGCAGGGCTGGACGACCTGGGTCTGTCTGCCGTCGCCCAGCACTGTTCTGAGCGGATCGCGGCACCAGGAGAGGTGCTCCTCGCCGAGGGGGAGTCGATGACCAAGACGTTCGTCGTGGTGGACGGGCGGGTTCGGATCGAGGCGGGGGGTCAGGTCGTGGCGCGCTCGGACCGGCGGATCGGGGTGGGCATCCTCGGGATGCTCGCGCAGGCCGATTCAGAGCGGGCGGTCGTGGCCGACGCGCGCGCGCGCCTGCTCGTCCTCGAGCGCGACCGGTTGTCGGACCTCATGGAGGAGGACTTCGGCATCCTCGCGCATGTCCTGCGGGTGGTTGCAAAGGAGATCATCGCAACGTTCGTGAAGCTCGACGGCGATTACGCCACGCCGGAGCACCCGCGCGCCACCCCCACGCATCTCGCAGTCGAGGGCCGTGAGCTGGACCTCGTCGAGCGGATCCTCGCTGTTCGACAGGTACCGGCGTTCGGCCGGAGCAGCCTGGATTCCGTCGCGCGGTACGCCAAGCTGCTGGGAGAGCGTCGCCTGGGCGCGGGCGAGGTGCTGTGGCGGGAGGGGGAGCCATGCCACACCTATCTGCACATCGTCTCCGGGCAGGTCCACTGTCGTCGCGAGAGCAGCGATGCCGTCCTCCGATATTCAGCCCCCGCGATGCCCGGCTTGTTCGGTGTCCTGAGTGGTCGGGAGCACCGCTGGTACACCGCCACCGCCGAGACGGATGTGGTGGCACTGCGCGTCGACCGGGAGGTCATCCTCGACCTCCTCGAAGATGATTTCGAGATGGCGGCGCGATGTCTCACGCTGTCGGCGCGGCGGCTGATCCGGTTCCTGGAGATGCGAGACGCGGCGCGGCTGGCATCGGCAACGGATGAGCGGGACTGAGGCGGACTCGACCCGGATCCTGGCGTTGCGGGTGACGATGCGGCGACGCCTCCGAGGTGAATGTCGACCACCGCACCCCTCCGGTTAGGCGCGCAGTCGAAACTCGCCGTGCCGCTGGCTGCGGCCATCGGGGGAAACATGTCCGTTCGCACCATCTTCGCCCTGCCTCTCCTCGCAGCATGCGGTCCCAAGGAGCCGAGCCCCACGGGCGCGGCCGTGGCCTCGCCCGATACGCTGCCGCGCGTAATCACGGTTGAGGAGGAAGCCCTTGGAGGGGTCGTCAAGGTGGACGTCCGTTGTCCCAACGCCTCGCTCGAGCCGGTGTGCAAGGACGGGGCGGCGGCCGCGATCCGGGAGATCCAGCGGATCGGTGACATCGCAGATACCTGGAACAACACCGACGGGGATGTCGCCCGGATCAACGCCGCGGCGGGAGGGGAGCCGGTTGCGGCCGGCGAAGACGTCCTGCGGATGGTGACGGCAGGCCAGACCGTCGCGGCTGCGTCCCAGGGGGCGTTTGACATCACGGTGGGTGCACTCTCCGGATTGTGGGACGTACCCGGGGCGGATCTGCCCGATCGCGAGACCATCCAGGAGCGTCTCCAGTACGTCGACTGGACCCGTGTCCGGGTCGCAGGTGGCGAGGTCAGTCTGGAAGGCGAGGGCATGGGCATCGTGCTGGGCGCTGTCGTCAAGGGTGACGCAGCGGATCGTGCCCTCGCGCACATCCCGCAGGACTACGACGTCAAGATCGACGTTGGTACCGACTACATCGTCCGCGGAGAATGGGAGGTCGAGGTGCCGCTCCCCGGAGCCATGCCGCGGATCGCGACCTTCAAGGTCCGGGACACTGCGCTCGTGACCTCGGGGACCTGGGTGGCTTCGTCCACGCCCGGCGAGGGCTTCTACAAGCAGGTGGTCGACGCCAGGACGGGCGCAAAGGCCGATGGCGCTGCCGTGTCCGTGGTCGCTCATCCACGAGGCATCATCGCCGATGCGCTCTCCACGACCCTGCGCGTGACCGGCGCGGAGACCAGTGCAGTCGAGGTGCTCGGCGGCTGGGGAGTCAGCTTCAATGACGCGGGGGAGGCAGTGGAAGTCGGCCGTCGGGGCGCCATCGTGCTCGACTGGTCCGTCGCCGAGCTGCCGCCCCCCCCCGCTGCACCGGCAGAGCCTGCACCGGCAGAGTCTGCACCGGCAGAGCCTGCACCGGCGGAGCCCGCACCGGCGGAGCCCGCATCGGCGGAGCCTGCACCGGCGGATCCGACGCCACCCGCCACCGAGAAGTAGGCGGCGACAAGCGCGTTGGGGGTCCGCTCATCGAATGGGGCCGCATCGGACGTCGCGGGCCCGGTGCGCGCCGGTCAGCGTCCAGACGGAGGGCTGTCAGGCACCTCGGGTGTCGCTTCCGCCCGGAGGTCGTGTACGCATTGGCGGAATGCGCGTCCGAGCCGGGTCTGGTTCCGCACCATCGTCAGTTTCGGCCATGTCGCTCGCTCCCCCTCCCGGATGAACACCGAGAGGTCGGCCTGCGTGGGGTTGACCACGACCTTCCGGAGCAGCTCCATGCGGAAGCGGGGGTGGAGGTTGATGTCGCCGCGATAGTCCTGGCTGGCGAGAGCCTGCGCCCGATCGGCCAGCTGACCGAGCGGTCCGCGACTCCGCCGTGTCGCCTTGCTGGCAAGCTCGGCGGCCCATGCGCCCTGCGTGCGAACGGCCGTGGTCGTCAGTCCTGCGACCGTCGGGAGCACGCCGCGCGCATCGCGGTGGCGGACGAATGGGACGACGTGTGGATTGGTCTGCGACACGATGAAGTGATTGACATTGTGCAGGCGGGCCAGCCGCAGCTTCGGCAGATCCTCATAGATGCTTCCGTCCACCCATCGCTCGCTCGGGACATAGGGACCGCGTCCTCCATCAGGGGAGCGCTGGTCGAGCACGACGGCGGGAAACAATCCAGGCAGGGCGCTGGATGCCAGTGCTGCTGACGCAACGAAGACGTCCGGAGAGGTCAGGTGGGACAGAACGCGCGGTTTCTGGCGTGTCCGGGTCGGGGACACCGAGATGTTGAGGACGCGGCCGGAGCGGCGGTGCGCCTCCGCAAAGGTCCAGTCTCCGCAGTTGTGTCGGAGCACCGCCAGCAGGCGCTCCGGATCCAGCCATGCGCGCTGCGCGAGGGCGGTGCGCCAACCCACGGCCTGGAGTCCATCCAGACGCAGCTGCTCTGGGTTGGCGAACAGTTCCTGCAACTCTGGGTCGGTGCGGCTGCCCATGCCGGCGGCCACCATGGCGCCTGTGCTCGCGCCCGAGAGGATTCGCGGCAGAAGTCCGGCTTCAAACAAGGCCTTCACGACACCGATATGGAAGAATCCCCAGGTTGCACCCCCCGACAGCATCAGGGCCGAGCAGCCGTAGACCCGGTAGGCCTCTTCGAATCGTCGACGCTTCTCCTGGTTGCTGATCCCCTCGACGGGCGTTCGCGCCAGCCATCGAAGGCCGGCTTCCACCTCATCGAGGTAGTCCGTGATGATGTGCTTGGTGCCGCCAAGTGCGACCCGGTACAGCTCCGGTGCATTGAGGTCGGAAAGATGGCGGAAGAGGCTCTCCGTCAGCGAGCGTGCCAGACCGAGGCCGTCACCCTGCCTCCGAAGTCTTGAGAGCGTGGAGAGTTCATCTCTGATCAGTGCGGCGTCATAGAAGGGGCTTTCGTCTGTTGCCCGCCATGCATCCAGGCCGGTCAGCGCATCGTGGTCCTCCGCCGCCTGCTGCCAGGCCTCTGCGGAGCCGGCGCCGTCCAATGCGGACCAGACCTCGCGGAGGGCGGTGGTCCGGGGACGCAGGAGTGATGGACGGCGAGCCATGGTGGCGTCGGGTCTAATGGGTCGGAGGTCGGGGAGCCGCGGCAGGTGGCGGAGGGGGTGGGAACGGGTGTAGAACACGCCCATGGACAAGATCATCTTCCTCGTGCCTTTCCTCGTTGCATGCAGCGGTGACGCCCGGGGTCCCGGTTCAGATTCGTTCGTCGATGTCGAAGACCGTGCACCAGGGGAGCGTGTGCCGCTTCACGACCGCTGCGACGAGCAGGACACGCTCCGGTGCATCCTTCCATTTCCGTCGTCGACCTTCATGGTGGCGGATCCGGAGATGCCGACCGGCGTGCGGGTGGCAGTGGATGACGGTGTGCTCCCCGGGGGGGACGACGATGCGACCTTCCTCAACAGCGCAGACGGTTTTTCCCGGATCTCGCCCATCCTCACCGGGTTCGATGACCGGGTGGACTCGGCCTGGATCGATGCGGTACCGCGGGCGTCCCTGTTGCCCGGTGATGCCCCTGTGCAGGTCATCAACGCCCAGCCGGGCCATCCCGCATATGGACAGCGCGTTCCGATCTGGGCGGAGCTCGTAGAAGGCGGAGCGAATGATTCGGACCACCTGCTGATCGCCTACCCGCTGGTCCCGATGGCGCCAGCAGCAGACCACATCGTCGTCGTCACGGATGACCTCGTGCATGCGGACGGAACGCCCATCGAGGTGGTCCGACATACCCGGCTCATCACGGGTCTCGCACAGCCGACGACCCAGGCGGAGGCGGTCCTTGCGGCCTATCACGCACCGACGCGCGCGACCCTCGAGGCGGCCGGCATCGATGGGGCGGCGGTGGTCCGGGCCTGGGATTTCACGACCCGCTCGGAAGAGAACATGACAGGACGCCTGGACGGGATGATGCAGGTGATCCGGCAGTCGGGGGGCTTCGGTGTCGAGATCGATGCGGTGCGGGAGACCGCAGAGGAGGACATCGCCCTTCTTGTGCTCGGACGGCTCACGGGCGTTCCCTCCTTCCTCGACGAAGATGACCGCTTCGTGCTGGATGCGCAGGGGGTCCCGCAGATCACCGGCGAAGGCGAGGTCAAGTTCCGGGTGGTTGTTCCGGCCGATGGATACGCGGGTGAGCCAGCGGGCGACTACCGCATTGCTTTGTACGGTCACGGGACGGGCGGAAACATCAGCGATGACTCGTTCGATGAGCAGATAGCGGCCGAGGGCATCGCGAAGGTGAGTCTCGAGTTCGGCGCCTGGAACGGAGATGACCTGGTGTGGACCTTCCAGCGGATGCTGCGCATGAACGCGGGCGTGGAGCAGTCCACATCGATGCTTCTCCACTCCGTCGTGGGCGGCTACGCCATCCTCCAGTCTCTCGATGCGGAGCTGGGTGATGTACTCCAGGCCGAGATGCTTGGGGGAGCAGAGAATCCTGTGGCGGGGAGAGCCCTCATTACGTCCGACCCGATCTGGGTGGGGGGCTCGCTCGGCGGAACGATGGGCGCCATCATCGGCACGGCCTATCCAGAGATCGACACCGCGGTGCTCAATGTCCCCGCGGGTGCATGGACGCATCTCATTCCCGACTCGCTCATGTACGAATCGGCCATGCAGCCCGTGCTGGAAGCCACCTACGGCGATTCCCTGGATGCCC
>JAYYRS010000216.1:0-8287 GCA_036126975.1 Myxococcota bacterium | reverse complement strand
GGAACCCGAGCCGGAGCCGGAGCCGGAACCCGAGCCGGAGCCGGAGCCCGAGCCAGCACCCGAGCCGGAGCCGGAGCCCGAGCCGGCTGTCGCTGCTGCTGCCGTCCCGCCGACGCCCACTCCTGCGCCCCAGCCCCAGGGCTGCGATGACCTTGTCAGCCTGGAGACCCCGTCCATGATGGGTCAGCTGGGTGTTGGCCGCCGGAAGTGTCTCGAGGGTCGGCTGGGCGCCGCAAGTCAGACGCAGAAGAACAAGATCAGTCGGGTTCTCATCAACGATGCGCAGGCGCGGGGGGACCGCGCGGACTGGGAGCGTCTGATGAAGCGCCATCTCGAGTCCATCGACCGGTCGGACCCGAACCTGTGCATGACCTACGCGGTCCACCTGTCGCGCGGGGGTGTGGGTCGCGCCTCCGGCGTGATCCGCTGGGCCAACTACGCCCTGGAGAACAAGCAACAGTGGAAGGGGGCGACGTACACCAAGAATGTCTACGGTCTGTACAAGCTCCGCGCGAGCGCCGCGAACAAGCGCTGGCAGGCCGCCGAAAAGAAGTTCGTCGACGAGCGGAACGATACCAACGAAAAAGCGGCCGCGCAGCGCCGGGGGCAGGCCATGGACTTTGCCCGCGAGTGGCTCGACTACGCGCGAGCCAGCGGCAAGGACACCAAGAAGCCTCTTTCGATGTGCGTGTCGGCCGCCGGCAACCGGGAGTTCTGCGAAGGATGAAGGACGCCTCCCCCCGCGCCGTCGCCATCCGGCCACGTCTCCGGTTTCTCGCTCCGCTGCTTGTCTGCATCGGGGTCGCTGGATGCGGTGCGGAGCCGGGCGGAGAGCAAATGGAGGGCCCTGCGGCCGTCGAGACTCCGCCGATTCCTGGCGCCCTCCTGGCGGCCACCTGGCCGGTCCTGATGGCAGACGATGCCGCGCGGGTAGGGTTCGAGGGCCACCCGGGCTGGACCGCCCTGTTCCGTCGGGATCTGGGCGCTGCACTGACCGCCTTTGCGGACGATGAGACCCAGCGCCGTGGGCTCGCCCGGACCCACGCACTGCTGGCTGCGCTCCACCGCCAGGGCGCGCTTCTGGCAGCCAACGCCACCCGGCACGTGTACGGAACGGACCGGCAAGCGGCTGTGGACCCACCCCAGGTCGACTACGTCGTCGGGATTTCGCAGGCGCTGCTCGGGGCATGCCCGGAAGCGGCGGCGAGCCTTGAAAAGACAAAGGGCGCGGATGTTCCGGCCGAGGGTCTCGGGTACTGGACGACGAGCGCAGCGGACGCGCCGTGCGGAGACCTGTCCCTCGACGCGCCGGAGGGCGCCTTCCCTCGGCCCGCAGAAGGTCCGGCCCCGGGCAAGCGCCCCACCCCGGCCGCGTTGCCGCACCATCGGTATCCGGAGCAGGGGGAGGAGGGTCGGATGGTCGCCGTGACGAACCCGGCAGCGCTCATGGCGCTCGCGGCATGGCATGAAGCGGCGGCTCGTGCAGCCGCGCCGGAAGGAGACTCGGTGTACATCGATGCGACGCTCGCGCCGTGGCGCCTGCCTGGAGAGTCACGCCGTCAGCTCGAGGCCATCGAACATGCGCCGGAGTGGTTGTTCGCCGGTTTTGCATTGGCGTCCGGCGACCTCGCGTTCCTCGCAGAGGCGTCCGCGGATGGGGTGGCGGCAGTCGGGGCCCATGCCGGAACCAGCCCGCTTGCTGCTGCACTCCAGCCGGCCGTCGGCGCGGATGCAATCGACCCGGACGCAGTGCTCGACCTCGCCGCAGCCGTGGGACGACAGGTGGAAACCGCGATGGCCGCTGGCGGAGGGGGGGCGAAGGACTTCCATCGACCCTTCGCCGAGATTGCCCGCGTCGCCGTTCTCCGTGCCGGCATGCTCGTGGCGGACGGCGCTGGTCAGTACCGCGACGCAGGCATTCTTCGCATCAATGCGCTGGAGCGCTCGAACGGGCCCGCTGGGGATCCGGTATTCTTGCTGTCCGTGGCCGCGTGGGATGCGGGAAACCGCAATCCCCTGCGAGCCCAGGAACTCATCCACTCGCTGGCCAAGTCGCATCCCGCCCTCGAGGCGGCCCGAACCCCATTGGACGCCCTGCACATCCGCCTGAGTCGGAACACCGCATCCGGAGGCCCCGTCTTCTGACGACGCCCCGCCCGGTCCCCGCTGAAGCTGTTCTCGCGCCCCCATGGGCGCCCCGGAGACGAACCCATGGCCCTCAATAAGTCGCTGCTGACCGCAGGCGCCCTCACCCTCGCCGTCATCGGCACGGGTGCGACGCTCGCGTACAACGAGGAGAGCCTCCCGACGACGATGAACCCGCTCTTCGCCGCCTCCATGGTCGACTATCGTTCGCAGGAGCTGGTTTTCGACCGACTGTGGTTCCACGACGCCGTGACCAACGAGCTGAAGTCCCGGGTGGTCGCGAAACACGAGATCGTCGACGGCGGGAAGGGTGTGAAGATCACGCTCGTCCCTGGCATCAAGTGGCACAACGGGAAGTCCCTGACGTCGAAGGACGTGTGCTTCACGGTGGACGCGATGCTCGACCCGAAGACCGCGAGTCCGGTCGCATCGGCCTACCGCGAGAAGCTCTCCGGTTGCGAGACCTCGGGCAACAACTCCGCGGTCATCAAGTTCAAGAAGGTGTTCCACAACCCCCGCGAGCAGCTGGGTTTCGCGATCCTCCCTCAGTCGGCGTTCTCTTCCACTGCCATCACGCCGGAACTGGACTTCTCCGCCCGCCCGACGGGCACCGGGCCCTTCAAGGGATCACGGGGTCGTCGGGGCGTCATCTTCGATGCCGTCGCGAACGGGCATCATGCTCCCAAGATCGCCCAGCTGCAGCTGTCGGAGGGAGGCGACCCCCAGATCCAGGTCAAGACCATCGTCAACAACGGAGTGCAGGGGATCATCGCGGTGCCGCCGCCGTATCGGCCCGACCTCTCGGCTTCGGATGATGTCGCGCTCAAGTCCTATGACCTCCGCTCCTGGTGGTTCATCGCGGTGAACACCTCGAAGGGCGCGCTCGCAGACAAGCGCGTCCGCCAGGCGCTGAACGTCCTCATCGACCGCACGGAGCTTCGGCAGCTCTCCATCGGTGTCAAGCCCGGAGAGCAGAACAGCCCATGCGAGTTCATCAGCGGGCCGTTCGTCCAGTCCAGCCCGTACTACAACCGCGCGGTGGACGTGACGGAGACCGCGGACAAGGCGAAGGCAGAAGCGCTCCTGAAGGAGGCCGGCCTGGACAACGGCGCAGGCACCTGGGCCTATGAAGGACAGCCCATCAACCTGAAGATCGGAATGCTGGCCCCGCTCAACAACGAGGCGCCCGACTTGATGTCCCAGGTGGGCAACCAGCTGGGGGCGGCCGGGTTCCAGCGCCAGGAGTTCAAGATCTCCACGGACGAATGGAACCGGAAGGCCGTGACCGGTCAGCTGGAGGACTACGACCTGCTGATCGGGAAGTGGTCCTTCGGGCTCGACGAGAACGTCAACGACCTGTTCCACAGCCGGAAGGGCATCACGGGTCGCAAGAACATCTTCAACTACAGCGACGCCGACGTCGACAAGCACCTCCAGGCGTATGATGCGTCCCGAACGGACACCGCGGCGCGCGACGCCTACCATGCCCTGCATGAGACGCTCGCGGAGGAACTGCCCTACCTGTTCCTCTGGAAGCTTGACACGAAGTCCGCCTGGCGGACGGAGGTCCGGGGCAACATCATCGCGCCCTACTACTACTTCACCGAGATCGACGCCTGGAAGTACGCCAAGTAGCCAGCGGTCGGTGCCCTGTGGGCGCGTCCGCATGGTCGTGTCCCTCCAGTGTGGGAGCAGCGCGTGAAGCAGTGGTGGCTCAGGCCGGCAGTCCGCATCGGCGCGGCGCTGTTGCTGCCGGTGGTGGTTCCCGCCATCATCACGCTGCTGCTCTGGGCATTGCCGGGCGACCCTGTGAGCATCATCTGCCCGGAGGAGTTGTGCACCGGCGGGGCGGCACTCGCGGAGAAATGGAACCTGGACAGGGGGCCACTGCACTTCTACGGGAGCTGGCTTGGCGGCGCCATCGGTGGGGACTTTGGCGCGACCTGGCGATGGCAGGCGGGGACCCCAATCGCAGGGCTGATGGCGGAGTCGACACCGACCACGCTTGCACTGCTGGGTTTTGCTCTCGTGTCGGTCGGGCTCGGGACCGTCGTCGGTGCCTCGCAGCGGCTGCCTCGCCGGGCGCTCGCGGTCGCACAGGTCGTCGGTCTCGTTCCCGGGATTGTCCTGGCGCTGGCCGGTGCCGCGTGGATCGAGCTGACGTACGGAGCTGCGTCCTTCGTCGGTCCAGCAGCGTGGGCTCGACTCCTCGTGGGCGCAGGCGTGATTGGACTCGCGGACGGCGCACTGTCCGGTGCGGTCTCGGGTACGGATGGCCTCTTCCGGGCGGAGTCCAGACAGCGCTACGTCGGGATCGCCATCCTCCGAGGGGAGCGAGTGCTCTCCAATACCCTGCCGAATGTCACGCCCGCGCTCGCCGGACAGCTCCGGGCGCGGACGCTGCACCTGCTCAGTGGCGCGGTGATTGTCGAAGCGGTCGTCGGGATTGATGGCCTCGGTGATCTCCTGCTGCGTGGTGCCCTCCATCAGGATTTCGGACTCGTCCTGGCGTCTGCGACCGCATTTGCGGTTTTTTCGAGTGTGTTGCTGCTCGGGCAGGCTGCCGTCGAGATCGCGACAGCGGTCATCGTCCGGCGCGCGCCGCCGGGCGTACTGGGGGGGCCATGAATCCCCGACTCCCGTTTGCGCTGATCGCGAT
This sequence comes from Myxococcota bacterium, assembly GCA_036126975.1. GTDB lineage: Bacteria > Myxococcota_A > UBA796 > UBA796 > UBA2385 > JAYYRS01. The sequence goes on along the minus strand of JAYYRS010000216.1, from coordinate 3,483 downwards.
TTCCTGTCTCCTGATCATGCTTCTCGCAGCCGGGTTTGCGCCGGAGCATCTCGCCGAAAAGGTGCCAGAACTCAAGTGGGCGGGGCCGGCAGGGCTTCCGCCCTTCGGTGCCGACGACGGCGGCCGGGCCCTGCTGGACTACGCGATGCAGGGAGCGCGTGTCGTCGCCGTGCCGAGCCTCATCGCTGGACTCGTGGTGGCGGGCTTTGCCACGCTGGGAGGCGTCCTGCGTGCAATGGGCGTTGGCTGGCTCGACCGCATGCTGCAGGCCGGCGGCGAGGTCGTCGGCGCCCTCCCTCGGATGGTGGTGGTGCTCGTGGTGGCGCTTGTCGTGCCGGACGAATGGCGCGGTCTGCTCCCGCTTGCCGTCACCTGGGCGCTCCTGAGTGCTCCGGGCGCCATGGACGAGGCCGCGGCGGTCGCGGAGCGACTCGGGGGCTCCCGTTTCGTCGAGGCGCTTCGCGCACACGGGTACTCTGCGCGTCGCGTGTACCTCTACCACATCGTCGCCCTCAATCTCCGGCCTGTCGTCGTCCGGCAGGCCGCGGAGGTGATGATGCAGGTGGTCTTCCTCGAGATCGGTCTGTCCTACATCGCCGAAGAGGAGAACCAGGCCGACTTCACCCACCCAGCCAACCTCAAATCGTGGGCAAACCTGCTCAAGCTCGGGTACGCGAGCCTCGTGGTGGATGTCCCCAGCGGACACGCCCTGGCGCTGGGGGTGGCGCTGATCGGCGTGGTCGCGGTCATGAGCCTCGCACTGGGCCGTGCGGTGAGTGCCCGATGACCGCGCTCGTCGAGCTGCGAGACCTCTGCATCCGGGCTCCGGACCGCGCGCTCGTGGATGGTGTGGACGTCACCGTACTGCCCGGCCGCGTCACGGCGCTTGTCGGTCCCAGCGGTGCCGGCAAGTCGCTGACGGCGCGCGCCGTGATGTGCGTCCTCGATGTGTCGCCGGGTCTCGCGCGCGGGCGCCTCCGGTATCCGGCACTCGACCCCGAGATGGACTGGTTCGCAGGTGTCCACGGCGGTGGCATGCGGGCCCAGGAGCGACTCCTTGCGCGCACCCGGGGGTTGAGAGGAGCGTACTTCACGTACTCCCCCCAGGCGGCGAGCAGCGCGCTCAATCCGGGCCGCACCATCGGGCACCAGCTGGCCATTGCGATTGGCCGGCGGACGGACGCTCCCGCGAGCCTCTCTGCAGAGATCCGGCGCATCCTGGACCAGGTCGGTCTTGCCCATACGGCGAGCGCTGCGCTGCCCCGGGAGCTTTCGGGGGGCATGGCACAGCGGGCCGCCCTCGCCATCGCCGTGGCCCCGAAACCGCGTCTCGTCATCGCCGATGAGCCCGAGACCGGTCTCGATCCCGTGCTGCGGCGAGCGGTGGTCGAACTCCTGGTTGACGTCTGCAGGGACGAAGGCGCCGGACTCCTGCTGATCTCCCATCATGCAAGCACCGTCCGGCGCATCGCGGACGACATCGTCCGCCTGCGCGGACCCGATGGCGAAGAGGGGGGGGCATGAGCAACCAGCAGCCGGTCGTCTCCGTCCGCGGCCTGCACAAGACGTTCGTGCAGTCGGGTCCATGGCCCTGGAGCTCGCAGCGGGCTGTCCGGGCGGTGCAGGGGGTCGATTTCGAAGTGCAGCCGGGAGAGGTGGTTGCGCTCGTCGGTCAGTCGGGATCCGGCAAGACGACGGTCAGCCGCATCGTACTGGGATTGGAGGAGCCGACCCGGGGCGAGGTGTGGCTGAACGGCAAGCGCTGGGACGGGGTCCCGGAGGCGCGGCGGCGCAGCAGGCGGGTCGCCTACCAGTACGTGCCGCAGGACGCGATGGGGGCCCTGGATCCGCAGCAGTCCGCGCTGGAACACGTCCAGGAGACGCTCGCCGTCCTGGGTGGGCTCGCCCGCGTCGAGGCACGCGACAAGGCCGAACACATGCTCGCGAGACTGGGCCTCGGTCGAAGACTGCACGCACTTCCGCGAGAGATGTCCGGAGGGGAGCAGCGGCGGGTCACGCTGGCGCGCGTGCTTGCGCTCGAACCGAGTCTCGTGGTCGCGGACGAGCCAACGAGCGGGCTCGACCCCGACCGTCGGGAGAGCGTCCTTGAAGCGCTGATCGGAAACCTGCCGGACCATGCCGGCTGCATCCTCGTGACCCACGACATGGCCGAGGCAAGAGGATGGTGCGACCGGGTCCTCGCCATGCTCGCCGGTCGTGTGATCGAGGAGGTCGACCTTCGGCACGCAGAACCCCGACATCCCTATGCCCGGGTCCTCTTCGACCCGTGGTCGGGCCCGGTCCCCCGCGGTCCGCTGGCGACCACTGGATGTCCCTTTCTTCCGGACTGCACTGCAGCCCGCGACGGGGACGCCGCGCGGTGTGCATCTGAAGTGCCTCCGCTCGCGCCGCAGGACGATCCGACACATCGTGTCGCGTGCTTTGTCCACGACCCGTCATCACCGTCTGCTCGGCGTTCCCGGTGAACCTGCGCTGCGAACGCCGCCGTGGTCTCGTGGTCGGGTACGCTGTAGGACCGTGCCCGCGGCCGGAATCCCGGCAGCGGCATCCCGTGGAGCCTGCATGTCCGCGCTGATGCGACTCGCCCCTCTCATCCTGCTCGTCGCGACGGTCCCGGCCCATGCGGCCTCCGCTGCAGCGGAAGCAGAGCACACCCGGCTCGCGGAGGAGATGCGCCGCCTCGCGGGTCGCAATGCCTGGCGCGGCGTCGACGTCTCCTACAAAGGCATGTTGGAGCTCGAGAAGAAAGGCGTGCAGCTTGCGTATGACGACCACTGGATGGGCGCGCAGGCCGCGCGGGATCTCGGGCGCATCACCGACGTGTATGCCCGCCTGCTCCGCGCCCGTGGTGTTGAGAAGAAGGAGGAATGCCAGAACTGGATCAACGACATCGAGTCCAGCTACGGCAAGGTCCGCGTGGCCATCGATGACCGCTGGGATGGCGAGGCCCTCCTCGCGCCGAAGGTGGTGCCATTCGCGCCCGACCAGCGGGCCGCCATCGGCGCTGCGCAGGGCATTCTGAAGAACACCGGCCTGTACGACGGGCTGCTGCCGTACGGCGAGTACACGCTCGCATCCCGCACCTTCACGGTGACAGCGGAGGGGGTCGCCGAACTGACGCTTGCCCCCGAAGGCGTCGCCAAGACGCGGGCGCCCCGCACATCGACGGGGCGTCGGGACGGTGTCCGGCTGGATCTCGGCGGCGGGGTGATGCAGGCAGGTACGCCCGCGGACGCCGCGAAGCTTGGGGTCCAGGCGGACGGGTTCGGCGGTGCATCCTGGCGTGCAGGTGTAGGCTGGGAGGTCCAGATTGCCGACAAGGTCGGGGTCATCGCCCAGGCTGGCTACCAGGGTCTGCTGGGGGGCAGCGAGGGTTCCACTGCCGTCGACGACCTCCTGGCCAATCCCCGGACCGACCCGACCCAGGACAGCCTGCAGCTGTTCTATCTGTGGGGAGGGGCG
>JAYYRS010000215.1:0-7487 GCA_036126975.1 Myxococcota bacterium | reverse complement strand
AACACGGCGATCTTCAATCCCGGACCCCAGGCATCGCACGCCGGGATCAGTCTCGCGATCCCGGCGAACATGGCCCGGCGAATCGTCGACGAGCTGCTGCAGACGGGGCGCGTCTCCCGAGCGGCCATCGGCGCGTCGACCCAGGATCGGCCCGCAACCAACAACAACCCCCGACCGGGCGCGGAGGTCATGCGTGTGATCGCGAACAGCCCCGCCGAGACGGCAGGGCTGCGCCGAGGAGACGTCATCATCGCCGTGGATGGAGAGCCCGTTGCGAGCAGTGAGGAGCTGCGCGGGATGGTCCTCACACGCGTGGTCGGCGCGAAGACCCAGATCCGGGTCGAGCGTGGCTCTGCGGTGCGCGAACTCACCATCCGGACGCGAGACATCCGGGACCTGTCTGCGCCCGATCTCGGCGTGCCGTCAGACGCGACCGAGTGGGGGGGCATGGTGATCGCACCGTTCACACCGGAGCGGGCCGCGCGGCTCGGCGTCATTCCACCGGAAGGCGAGCAGCCGTTCGTGCTGATCCTTGCGGTCGCGCCCGCCAGCCCGGGCGCTGCGGCAGGTCTCGAGCCCGGCGACATCCTGATGGCGGTCGGCGGCAGCCCGGTCCAGACGATCGAAGACGTACTCCGCGCCGCCCAGGGTCGACGTGCGACGACAGCGCGGTTCTGGCGCGAGGGGGCGACCGCGATTGCGGCCCTCGCCGGGCTCGAGCGTCGCAACCTCCCGCAGACCCGGGACGACGGATAGCGTAGACTGCCAACGGCCCGTGAGGAAAGCATGCCCAACACGTTCCGCATCGCATCCCTGTTTCTGTTCGCCATCCCCCTCGTCAGCTGTGGCGACAAGGACGACGGCGCACCCGCGACCCTGACGGCACCGGTCGACGCAGACGGCGACGGGTATCCGGAAGAGCACGACTGCGACGACAACGATCCGTCCCGAAACCCCGGTGCGACCGAGGTCTGCGACGGCATCGACCAAGACTGCGATGATCTCGTGGACGAGAACGCGACGGACCTCCAGACGTTCTACGCCGACGCGGATGGAGACGGATTCGGCGATGCCCTCGCGGAGCGGATCACCTGCGATGCCCCGGTCGGCTTCGTCATCGACGCCACGGACTGCAACGATGCCGACAGCGACGTCTTCCCCGGCGCTGAAGAGGTCTGCAACCAGCGCGACGACGACTGCGACGGCCTCGTCGACGCAGACGACCCGGACATCGACCCGAGCAACCTCTACACCGTCTGGCCGGACCTCGACGATGACGACCATGGCGACGCAAATGCGCCGAGCTTCCTGTCCTGCGAAGACCGGGATGACGTGAGCCTCGACAATCTCGACTGCGATGACAGCGACCCGGCGACCTACATCGGTGTCGCCGCGCTCGACAATCCCGACGCCTGCATGCAGGACATCGACAACGACGGCTGGGGTTCCGACCGGCCGACGAGCGCCGCGGCCCGGCCGGGCTCGGACTGCGATGATGGACGCGCCCTTCGGAATCCGGGCCTCAGCGAGTTCTGCGACGAGACCGATAATGACTGCGACGACATCGTCGATGAGGACTGTGTCGGAGACGCGCCGGGCGGTTGACCGCTGGGCGGACCCAGGTGGCTACCATTCGTAGAAGCCTCGCCCGCTCTTCCGACCGAGCTCCCCGCGCGCGACCATGTCCCGCATGAGCACCGGCGGTTCGAAGGCCGGGTTGCCGAGCTCCTTCGCGAGGTATTCGCCGATGTGCATTCGCACGTCCAGGCCGACCATATCCGTCAGCTTCAACGGACCGACAGGGTGGCGGTAGCCAAGCACCATCGCCTTGTCGATGTCTTCGGGAGACGCCACGCCATCCTGCACCATCCGGATGGCTTCCATCCCGAGGCACACGCCGAGGCGACTCGTGGCAAACCCTGGCATGTCCCGGACGATGATGCACTGCTTGCCGATGTCCGCCCCATAGGCCTTCACATCCGCGAGGACGGACGGCGCCGTCCCCGCATGATGGATGATCTCGAGCAGCGACATGATGTGGACCGGATTGAAGAAATGCAGTCCCACGACCCGCCCGGCATCCGGCGCCGCTTCCGCGATCCGAGCGATGCTGATGGACGAGGTGTTCGTGCCGTAGACCGCGTCCGGCGCGATGGCTGACAGCTGGCCGAACAGGTCGTGTTTCAGGGACAGCTTCTCGGGAATCGCCTCGATGAGCAGATCCGCCCCGGCTGCAGCGGTCTCCAGGCGGGTTGCGCCCGACACCCGCGCGAGGGCCGTGTCCCGCACCTCCGCCGTGACCTTTCCTCGGTCCACGCCCTTGTCCAGGTTGGCACGGATCTTCGAGAGCCCCCTATCGACGAGGTCCGACGAGATGTCGTACAGGCGGACGTCATAGCCGGCCATGGCAGACACCTGGGCAATGCCATGACCCATCGTGCCCGCCCCGAAGACGGCAACAGTCGAGAAGGAAGACTCAGGCATCGATGTGCTCCACGATGGTCGAGACCCCCTGGCCCACGCCCACGCACAGGGTCGCGAGGCCATGGCGGCCGCCGGTGCGGCGGAGGGCATGCAGGAGGGTGGTGAGGATGCGGGCACCCGAGCAGCCGAGCGGGTGGCCGAGGGCGATCGCCCCGCCGTTGATGTTGACCCTGGACTCATCGAGTCCGAGCTGGCGGATGACACCCAGGGACTGTGCCGCGAAGGCCTCGTTGAGCTCGATGAGGTCGAGGTCGTCCAGCGTGAGCCCAGCGCGCTGCAGCGCCTTGCGGGTGGCCGGCACCGGTCCGAATCCCATGACCTCCGGGTCCACACCCGCCGAGGCACAGGACAGGATGCGCGCCATCGGCCGCAGGCCGAGCGCCCTGGCCTTGTCGGCCGTCGCGATGAGCAACGCGGCAGCGCCGTCGTTCAGGGTCGAGCTGTTGCCCGCGGTCACCGAGCCGCCAGGGCGGAACGCGGGGCGCAGACGGGCGAGCTTCTCCCGCGTCGTGTCCGCGCGAGGGCCCTCATCCCGGGAGACGATGGTCGTCGTGCGACGACCTGCCGGCGCTTCGACGTCCACCACCTCTGCGCTGAAGTGGCCCGCGTCCCAGGCGGCGACCGCCTTCTGCTGCGACCGCAAGGCGAACGCGTCCTGGTCTTCTCTCGATATGCCCATCTGGTCGACGATGTTCTCCGCGGTGCAACCCATGGCCTCGAGGGCGAACATCGCCTCCATGCGAGGGTTTGGGTACCGCCAGCCCAGGCACGTATCCCAGGCCGTGACGTTTCCGGCCTTTGGCATCTGCGGACCGCGCGGGAGGCTGTAGGGCGCCCGACTCATGGACTCCACTCCGCCCGCGATGAACAGGTCGCCGTCCCCGCAGCGCGCAGCGCGAAAGGCCTGATTGACCGCCTCGAGACCGCTCGCACACAGGCGGTTGACCGTCACACCCGCGACCTCCTGCGGGAATCCAGCGAGCAGCGCGCCCATCCGCGCCACGTTCCGGTTGTCCTCCCCCGCCTGGTTGGCACAGCCCGCGAAGACCTCCTCCAGCTCGGCGGGATCGATCCCGGAACGGTCGACCACCGCCTTCAACACATGCGCCAGGAGGTCGTCCGGTCGGACCGTGGACAACGCCCCCTGGAAACGACCGATGGGCGAGCGGACGGCTTCGCAGATCACGATGTCGGACATCAAGCGCTCCTGTGCAGGGGCGCCTGCCTAACGCGGCGCGCGGTGCCTCATCCGTCGTTCGTGCGGCCCGTGACGCCGGCGAGCGCGGCCCGGGCAGCCTTGGCGGCCTCCTCGATGCTGGCCTCGTCGCCGCCCAGGTAGACGCGGCCGAACGCGCCGACCGCACGAAACTCCAGCACCTCGATATTCGCGGCCTTCTCCGCCTCGTTCGTCGCGAGTACCGCATAGCCGGCCGGGTGTGTTTCGAGAATGTAGAGCGCCTGCCCCTCGTGCAGGAAGTTCCCGTGTCGCATCCGGTTGACCAGCATCGAGTGATACCCCTCGATGCCCGTGATGGTCTCCTCGCTGACGATGCGAGGCTGCAGGCGATCCTCCAGTTTCAGGTCGAGCGCACCCAGGATCTCGTCTCCTGCAGCGCGCACCTGGCCCTGGTCATGGTCATGGAGTTCGAGTGCACCGTATCGCCGCTCGACCACCTGCATCCCTGGCGTGCAGGTCGTTCGCTTCAGTGCGGTGTCGGTGACGACGTTGATGTCCATGCCCGGAGCCACCTCGATGAACAAGCAGGCCTGACCGACCAGCGGATGGTAGCCGCGGCTGACCGTCGCGAGGAAGCCAGCGGTCTGCGGCTGCAGGATGTCGATGTAGGTGAAGCAGCGAAGGTCGATGGCCATGGGCACCTCGGCCTGCGGTTGTAGGGCGGGGCCGGGGTCGCTGTCAACGATACCGGAACCGTCGCGATGCTCCCAGCGCCTCTCTCACCGACGCGGGCGGCCCATGTCCCCACGGTCCATCCCCCGCTGCACGGTGTTGCGCATGACGGCCCGCCGCAACGCTGGGACCTTCGATGGAAAGTCCTGCAGCAGGCAGACGCAGACGAGTGCGCGGTGCAAGCGCCGGATGGGGACGACCCCGCACCGGAGTGCGCGCAACGCGGCTCCCGGGGCCTCTGCGCGCGGACGCCCGGCCCCCCCAGACCGGGCGCGCCCTTCGCCGGCCCGATCAAACCAAGAAGGGAACGCCGAGGGCGCCTCGGCGCGGGTGCGTCGCCGGATGGCCGCCGCACGAAGCGGCGGTTAGCGGCCGGCCATGTACAACCTCCTGATCAGCATCGCCATCGCCGCCGTTCTCTTCGTCGTGACAGGTCTCATCGGTGGATACTGGCTCACAGGGATCATCCCTGCGCTCCTCGGACTCGGCATCGCCTACTTCCTGCTCGCCCGGCGAACGGGTCAGCAGCTCCAGGCGATCATGGAGCGCGCCATGGCGGAGTTCCAGGGCCTTGAAGGCGTCGCCCCTCCTCGGAACCAGAAGGAGGCGAACCGACTGACGGCGCTCCAGCAGGAGAAGGTGACAGCGGGCCGAGCCATCATGGAGGAGGGGTTCAAGCTGGCGCCATGGCAGTTCCTGGTGAAGCAGCAGATCCACGCCCAGCTCGGCGCCATCGAGTACATGCAGCAGCGCTACGACACCGCCCGCGAGCATCTCGAGAAAGCCTGGAGCCGCCACTGGCAGGCCCAGGCCATGCTGGCGTGCATGGACTTCCGGGACAAGAAGGTCGATGAGGCACTGGACCGGATGGACAAGGCAGCTGGAGCAGGTGGTTCTGATGCACTCTTCTGGGGGATCTTCGCCTGGATCGCCTACAAGGGAAACAAGCGGGACCGCGCGCTTGAGATCCTCTCCAAGGGACTCAAGAAGCACGAGAACTCTGCTGCGTTGAAGGGCATGCAGAAGGCGCTGGCGAACAAGAAGCCGGTCCGAATGGATGGCTTTGCGCCCGGCTGGTACCAGTTCTTCCCCGAGGACATGCCGCAGTCACGGCAGATGGCTGCCAACGCGAAGAAGCATGGCACTCCCCCCAACCAGCGACGCGGCGGCTATTCGTTCCCCCATCCCCGCCGCTGAGCCTGCGATAATCGAGGCGAACCGGCCCCAGGGCCACCCTGGCCCTGCTCCCGCATTCCCCTGGCCTTCGCAGGAACCCCCCATGGACAACCCCGAAGCCCCGCCCCGTCGTGCCCAAACCGGTGACGTCCCGTCGGAAGCCATTAGCAGCATGCCTTCTGGCCCCGCCCTGATGGCCATCGGCGGACGGGTCGTCCCCGGAGAACTCCGGTCCGCGAACCTCGAGATCGGATTTGCCGACTTCGTCCCCACCGACCCGGACACGCCTGCACCGACAGTGGGCGATGCCGTGCGGTTGTCGTTCGGCGAAGGGGCCCGCTTCAGCGCCGCCTCCGAGATCGTCGAAGCGGAAGGCGGCCACTGGTTCCTGACGTTGCCGACCAACCTCGCGCCCGCGACGGCACGCCGTGCGACCCGACAGCCCGCAAATGGGGACTGGCAGTTCGTGACCGACAGCCCGGACTTCACATTCGAGAGCGAGGTGCACGACATCTCTCCGGACGGCATCGGGCTCCTGCTCGCGCCGGACGAGCCGATCGGCAGTGCAGGACGGATGCTCCACGGTCGGCTGATCCGCATCGACGGACCCAGCATTCCGGTCGTGGCCGAGGTCAGGAACATGCGGAGACATGCACATTCACCGGACTGGAAGGTCGTCGGCTGTGCACTGCGCCTCAAGGACGCCGAGCGCGCAGCGCTCGCGACCCTCATTGCTGAAGACGCCTGACATTCCACGGAAGGGTGGGGTCGTACCGACCGCAGGGAAGCCTGCCGCGGCTCAGGTGTCATTGAACCGGGCGGCGTCACCAGCGGCCACGCCAACCACCAACCCGGTCCGCCCACAGGGAGCCATGCCGAATCCCCCCGCCGCCACAGCTTGGAGCCGCCGCGACCTCATGGGCGCCGCGCTTGGTACGGGCGCACTCGCTGCCCTCGCACCCCGCACGGCCCTCGCCGCCCCGCTGGTGCGCATCCGGGACCCCGAGGCAGACCGGATCCTGAACCAGGCGCTGCGGGGCAACGGCTGGTGGAACGGCGCCTCGATCGACCGATTTGAAGGCAAGCAGTACGACGAGATCCGGCTGAAGAAGCTCCCGGATGGCGGCTACCTCACCTACGTGGGCGGCGAGGGCAGGGAGGACTTCGCACACGAGGACGTGGCGCGGACGGTCTGGGACCATCAGGACAAGCTCAGCCAGCACTTTGAAAGCGCCATCGCTTCCACCACGCTCGGTCGCGGTCCGGACCCTGTGGTCGGCCGCGAATACCGGGACCGGTACATGCTGCTGGATTTCGGGTTGTTCTACGGACGCCAGATCCAGCGGATGTATCGCTACGACCTGCCAGACGGGCGGACCCTGCTGCCGTTCGAAAAGCTGACCAGCGGGTTCACCGACCCCAGCACGTGGCGACGGTATCTCGCCGTGCGTGACCGGGAAGAGCAGGCCGCGCGCGACGGAGACCGGCTGCGGAGCGTGTTCGACAGTTTCATCGACATCGACTTCCTGTACGGTGTCTTCATCGTCGAGCCAGGGGTTTCCCGCACGACCCGCGTGAGCATGATGGCCAAGATCGGATTCAAGCCGGGCAACTCATGGGTGGCGAGCGTGGGTTCCAAGATCCCACCCGTCATCAAAAGCGGCCTCCGCGGCGGCTTCGATGCCTCCGTCTCCATCTGCCGGGCCGTGAAGGCGGGGCGCTACGACTGACCGGCCGCGCTGCCGGGTCGCCGTCACCCGGGCGCGGAGCCTACCGGTCGTACCAGTGGGGTTTCACGAGCTGCTGGTAGTGCTCGACGTTCATCGGATTGATCTTCTGCTTCAGCGCGCCCATGGCCATCTTCGCGCTCACGAGGCTGAACCAGATGTACATGTCGCGTTTGTAGTCCACGTTCGAC
>JAYYRS010000214.1:0-3366 GCA_036126975.1 Myxococcota bacterium | reverse complement strand
GACGCTGACTTCGCGACCGAGACCTCCAACCTGACCAAGCTGCAGATCATGCAGCAGGCTGGTGTTGCGTCCCTGTCCCAGGCCAAGAACATCAACCAGTCCGTCATCTCCCTCCTCTCCTAGAGGCTGGCGTGACGCGCTCCCCGCGGCCGCAAGCCGGCCGCGGGGAGCCTTCCCGACGAATGGATACGCATCGAGTAGAATGAATCAGGTTCGGGTTCTGCATCCCGCGCGGGGCAGCATCTGGCGAAGGAGCGCAACGTGGGCATCGGCATTGACGGCATCGCGACCGGCATCGACACGACCGCGCTGATCGGCGCGCTCACGGAGGCGGCATCGGCTCCGAAGAACGCGCTCCTGGATCGGATTGACGATTACGACGACAAGAAGCAGAAGATCAGCGAGCTCGTCAATTTGATTGGCGACATGGAGACGGCCCTCGAGGACATCGAGGATATCGGCGACTTCCGTTCCTTCAAGGCGTCATACGAGGAAAACGACGCCTTTGATGTCTCGGTCGACGGCGACGCAGTGGCCGGTACCTACGACGTGGAGGTCCAGTCCATTGCCAAGGCGGAGCTGGAGATCTCGGACGGGTACTCGTCGCAGACCACCGACAACATCACCGGCAGTGGCACCATCGACGTGACGTATGCGGGCACGACGACGAGCGTGACGGTCACATCGGACATGAATCTTGCAGAGGTCGCTTCGGCGATCGATGACATCGACGGGGTGACCTCCTACGTCATGGATACGGGCGACGCGACATCGCCGTTCCGGCTTGTCATCCAGGGCAACGATGCTGGGTCTGACAACACGATTTCGGTGAGCAGTTCGCTCACTGGTGGCACCGAGCCATCGTTCACGGAGTCCGTCTCGGCCGCCGATGCGGAGCTGACGATCAACGGGATCACCGTGGAGTCGGATTCCAACACGGTCAGCGACGCCGTGCCGGGGATGACCCTCGAACTCGCGGAGGCGACGACGGAATCCATCACGGTGACCGTCGCGCCGGATCCCGAGGCCATCGAGGCCAAGATCCAGACGTTTGCAGACGCCTTCAACGCTGTCGTGAGCTTCGTGAATACCAACAGCGTCTTCAACTCCGAAGAGGGCATCCGGGGGCCTTTCGTCGGTGAGACCAGCGTCGGGCGGGTCGTGGACGGCCTCCGCTCCGTGGTCACCGCGCAGTACACCGGATTGTCCCAGGACTACGACGCGATGTCGCTCATTGGCATCACGACCGACTCCGCGGGCAAGCTGGAGATTGACTCTGACGCCCTGCAGGACCTGCTCACCGACGAGTCGTCCCAGGTAGCGAACCTTTTCACGGGCAGTGGAGGCTTCATCGAGGCCATGCTGGAGGCCGTGGATGTCTATACGGACCCCACCGACGGGTCGCTCGCCATCCGGCAGGACAGTCTGGAAGATCGCATCGAAGACATGGAAGACCAGGTCGATGTCTACGACCGTCGGATCGACCGCATGACCGCACGGTTGCGCAAACAGTTCAGCGGGCTGGAGTCGCTGGTCGGGACCCTCAACGGTTCAGGCCAGTACATTACGGCCATGCTCGCCCAGTCCCTCGGAACCGCTTGAACCGGAGGCCCCGCTCATGCGCGGCATTGAAGAGTACAAGGCAGTCAACATCAGCAGCGCCTCGAAAGAGGAGCTCGTGCTGATGCTCTATGAAGCCGCCGTGCGGCACCAACTGGCCGCGCAGGAGGGCTTCGCGCGCTCCGATACCCACGTGGCGCGGGACAACCTCCGGAAGGTGCGAGACATCTTCGCCGAGTTGATGGTGGCCCTGGATCACGAGTCCGCGCCGGAGCTGTCAGGGAACCTCTCTCGCCTCTACACATGGGTGATCGGGGAGATTGGGCGGGCCGGTCTCGAGAAGGACCCCGACCGGATCGATGGCACGCTGCGGGTCACGCGGAACCTGTTGGACGGCTGGGTAGAGGCGTTTCGAGACGAGCCGGAGGACTGAATGAGTGCTGCCGACCTCCTCGCAGAGCTCGATGCCACCCGGTCCTTCGTGGAGGCCGGGGAGGATGTCGACATCGCGGGGTGCGAGGCGCTCATCGCTCGCGTCAACCAGCACGCCTCCCATGCCTCGCGTGCCGACCTCGAAATGCTCCAGGCGGGCGTGCAGGCACTCACAGAGGCCGTCTACGACCGGATGGACGAGATCGACGACAAGCTCAAGAAGATCCGGGACGGACACCGGGGCGTTCATGGCTATGCACGGCTGCGCAGCCACAGTACCGCGCAGCGCCTGCGGAAGCGGGTGTAGGCGAGCGCACGACGGCGGCGCGGGGTATCGTCCGGCTCCGGCGCGCCCGTCTGAGGAGGACACGGCATGAACACGACCGCCCAGCGGCTCCTCGCGTGCCTCGGTCTGCTGGTGTCCAGCCTCACGGCCCATGCCCAGGACCAGGGAACGGGCAAGGGCGCTGATGTGATGTTCGGCCTGCGGGGGGTGGGAGAGGTCTGGCAGGACGTCTCGATCATCAACAACTACCGATCCAGCCGATTCGCCGGCGCGGGGTTCTTCGGGATCGGGGTGAATGAGTGGCTCATGGTCGATGCGGAGGTGGGCTACATGCGCCAGGACGCCGACACCCGACGGGCCGGCGTCGCGCCGGGCGCGCTCCAGCTCGTGCCGGTCACGATCGCCCTGGAGTTCACGCGGGACAGCCCACGAGCCGAGTTGTTCGGTGGCGGCGGCTTCACAACGGTCGCGTTCAGCGAGGAGACCGATGTGGGGGTTGTTGCAGGCGCCAAGCCAGCGCTTGACCTGCGCGCAGGTACGCGAATCCATACCAGCCTGGTGCGGGACCCCATTGATGGCCCGGACGCCGCGGGCATTCGTGGCCTCGACGTGGAGCTCATGGTCGGCCGTCGGCAGCACCATGCGTTCGGCCTCGGGACCGGATTCGACCTCTCTGCGTGGCGAATCGGGGTCGGATTGGCGGCACGCCTCTGATGTACGCGCTCGGGTTGCTGGTCTGGTTGGGCTTTGTCCCTCCTGCGGGCGCACAGGTGCCCAGCAGCGCGCCTTCCATGCCGGAAGAGTTGTCGGCGTTTCGGGTGGAGGTCGGGCCTCGGGCGAGCATCGCCCAGCTGCCCAGGGTCAGGGCAGACATCGTCGAGCTCGTACTTCGAGATTGCCCGTTCGAGCTGGATTCGGTCCTCAACATGCGCAACACCCCGTGGATCCGGGCCCTGGATGCGATGCGGGGCGGGCAGGGGACGTGGTACCTGCGGGTGGCGCTTCGTGATCCCGGGAATGACCTCGCCGCTGATGTCGAAGACGGGCAGCTCGTCCTCCGGGTGCTCGACCGCCGCGCCGAGGTGCGC
>JAYYRS010000213.1:0-20551 GCA_036126975.1 Myxococcota bacterium | reverse complement strand
GCGCAGGATGGGAGCACCTGGCTCTCGGTCGAAAACTACGCCGCATACGGTGGCGCCTCCGGACCCGAGACCCGCTCCATCGATGCCACGGAGGCCGACTATGCGACCTGCGGCGTCTGTGTCCGACTCCAGCTTGGTTGCGAGCCCCACGGAGACCATGCACACTGCGAGACCACCCTGATGCCAGCGGTTGGGGGAGCAGTGACCTTTGACGCCCTCGGCGAAGGGGCAGGAGAGGCATGGACCGGATCGCTTTCCGACATCCGCTTCATCGAGGTGGAGATCGACGGCAGCACCGACGCCACCACCCCGGTGGAGGACGGAGCGACCTTCACGCTCGATGCCTGGTCCTTCGACGTCGTCCTCGACGAAGCACGATGACCGGCCCGCGCGGCGAACCATCATCCATTCGCCCCGGGAGCCTCCGTGGTCGCGGGATGCCGGCATTGCTGGTCGCCGCGGCCTCCTTCCTCCTGTTCCTCAGCGCGCCCGCGGCCTGGGCCAAGAAGCCCGCCCCCGCGCCGAAACCCGCGCCGCACGGACACGGCGCCAAGGATCACGACGGCGCCGCCATCTACGCACGGTACTGCGCGCTGTGCCACGCCGAGGACCGCTCCGGCTACGCCGCGGACCACTCGCCGTCCCTGCGGTCGCCCGAACTGATGGGCGCCGCATCTGGCGGGTACCTCTGGAACGCGATCAGCTACGGCCGGCCGGGGACCCCGATGGCCGCCTTCGCGGAAGACCAGGGGGGGCCGCTTTCCCATGACCAGCAGCATGCCTTGCTGGACTGGTTGATCGAGACGGCCGGCGTGGAGCGAGCCCCCATCAAGGGTGCGGCCGTCGAGGGCGACGTGGTCCGCGGCGCAGCCGTCTACGCGGAGCACTGCGCGGACTGCCATGGGGCGAAGGGAGAAGGCGGCACGGGCACCGCCCTTGGAAACCCGGTGTTCCTGGCCACCGTGAGCGACGCATTCGTCCGCTACACCATCGCGCAGGGCCGCACCGGCACGCCCATGAAGGGCTTCGCCGACACCCTTCCGGCAACCGACCTCGATGCCGTCACGGCCTTCCTGCGCTCCCGGGCGGCAGGGTGGGAGGCCACGACGCCCCGGCTCGCGACGCCACCTGACCCCGAATCCGCCATCCTCAACCCCGACGCGCCGCCCGCGAGGCTCGAAGAGCGCGCCGGGCGCTTCGTCAGCGCGGACTCCGTGGCGGCGGCGATGTCGCGGGGGGAGCGCATGGTGCTGCTCGATGCCCGTCCGATGTCGGACTGGCAGCGGTCCCACCTGCCCGGCGCCCTGCCGGTTCCCTTCTACGACGGCATCGCCGCGATCGCGCAGCATCTGCCCCGGGATGGGACCCCGATCATCGCCTACTGCGCCTGCCCGCATGCTGCGTCCGGCCGGGTCGTGGACGCCCTCACCGCCGCGGGCTTCACGTCGGCGCGCATTCTCGACGAGGGCGTGCTGGTCTGGGCCGGTCGCGGCCATCCACTGGCGCTCGGCGAGACGCGCTGAGGACCCGCCCCAGTCGCGGACACCGGCCCCCCATGCAAGGCTACCGGTCCCCAGCGAGCAGGCCCATGCACCAAGCCCGGTCCCCCCTCTGCGCCCTCGTCCTGGCCGCTTGCGGCCAGGGAACCCATCTCGAGCCGTCATCCCCCGTCGCGACCGACGCCGACGGCGATGGCGTGCCCGCGCCCTCCGACTGCGACGACGCGAACCCGGAGGTCCATCCCGGGGCTCCCGAGCGGTGCGACGGCATCGACAACGACTGTGATTCCCTGGTCGACGATGAAGACGAGGCCATCGCGCTGGATTCGGGCCGGGTGCTGTACGTCGACGCAGATGGCGACGGCTACGGAGACGCGGACGGACCGCGCCGCGTCTGTACGGACATGCCCGGAATGGTCGCCGACGACACGGACTGTGCGGACGACGACCCCGCCATCCACCCGGACGCCGCGGTGGTGTGCGACAGGTTCGACAACGACTGTGATGGACGCATCGATGACCGCGACGACAACCTCGACCCGGCGTCTGGGCAGCCGGGGTTCATCGATGCGGACAGCGACGGGCATGGGGATTCCTCTGCTCCGACCCGCGTCTGCGAGCTCGGACCCGCAACGGGCACCTCGCCGCTCGGAGACGACTGCGATGACGAAGAGCCCGCAGCGTCACCCAGCCTCGAGGAGACGTGCGGCGACGGGATCGACAACGACTGCAGCGGAGATGCGCTCGGCTGTGGCCTGCTGCGGCGAACGGATTCCCGGGACAGCGACCTGACGATTTCGATGACCGACGCCATCGGCGCGAGTCTGGGCACCGTGATGGTGCTCTCGGACCACGATGCCGATGGATTCACCGACCTGCTCGTCACGGCTCCGGCCTATCGGGCGACCCCATCCGCGGCGGTCACCCCCGCGCGCCTGTGGATCCCCGGCCCGCTCTCCGCCGGCGAGCTCTCCATCCCGGACGGTCTGGATGCGCCTGGGGATCTCATCCTCGACGAGCTGGCGGCGGCCGACAGCGGCATCCCTGCAGGCGATCTCGATGGGGACGGCCGCGACGATCTCGGAATGGCATGGGGCGACCCATGGAGCGTGACCGCGGAAGCATGGCTCATCTCTGGAGCATCCGACGCGCAGCCCGTCGCCATCACTGCCGACCGTGGGGTGTCGCTGTCGGCGCTGGGCGACATCGACGGGGATGGACTCGCCGACATCGCGGTCGGCACCCCCCGGGACTCATCCTGGTACGGCGAGATGCCCGGCGCGTCCAATGGCGGCGTGCACCTCCTGTTCGGGGATGCGGCGCTCTTCGATTCATCCGGCTCCATCCAGGCCGCGGACGGGGTCTCCGTCCTGGGAGAGAGCAACGTGACCACCCATGAGCAGTGGATTCCGGGCGAGGCCGGCTCGGTGACATCGCTCGACCACGACGGGGACGGCGTGCGCGACCTCTTGATGGGTGCGCCCAACACCGGCTTCCACTCCGCCGGCACGCTCGCGGTCATGGCCGGTCCGCACGTGGCTGCGGATCCGGACCGCGTGTTCACGGACGCCGCAGATGTCCTGTGGGTCGGCACCACTGCAGGCGCGGGCATGGGCGGGAGCGTGGCCGCCGGCGACCTGAACGACGATGGCTACGACGATGCCGTGAGCGGAGAGCGAACCGCGGGCGGCCTCACGTACGTGTTTCATGGGTCCGCGTCCGCGGCGGGCGCCCACGATGCCTGGACGAGACGGGACGTGCTCCTCACCGGGTCCGAGGACGGAGGAGAGGGATTTCTCGGCGCATCGCGATCAATCGCGGACATCGACGGGGACGGAATCCCGGACCTCATCCTGCTCGACGAGCGCTCTCCGTACGGCGGCGCATCGGGGGCCTTCGGATTCCGGGAGCTCTCCGAATCAGCCACGCTCGGGCACGAAGACGCCGCCATGCACCTGCTCGGCCAGGGCAGCACAGCGGGGTGTGCAGCGGGCCCGCTCGGTCTCGGCGACATGAACGCAGATGGGGTCCAGGACATCGTCCTGAGCTGCATCTCCGAACCCCCGGGCGGTCAGGTCCATGTCTTCTTCGGCCTCATGGACTGACGCGGCGCGGACGCTCGGCACCGGGTCGGAATGGAATCAGCCGCAGGCCGCCACGCACGCCTTCGTCTCGGCCCTCGCATCGACCGCACAGCGGTCGGCTTCCGCGCCATGGCCCTCGCATGCGTCCACGGCGCTGGCACCCGCGGCACGGCACGCGAACCGGCAGTCATCCAGACGGACCTCGGCATCCGTGCACCGGCTCTCGATGCAGTCCCGGTACCAGACGCGCGCCGACGTGGCACACGCCGCCTGATCCTTGCCGCTCGACAGGCAGTCCGTGTAGGCGCCAGCCCGGGCATCCACGCCACAGGTCCGGAGACAGGAACCTCCGGGATCGGTTGGGGCGATCCGTTCGAGACCGCTCCGTGGCGGGTCTCCGTCTGCCGGCGGCTGGGCGGATGAGATGGAGCACCCCGTCGCGCAGACAAGCAGTCCGAGACCGACGGCACCGAGCGCTCTGACCATCTCGCCCTCCAGGACGCCAGTATACCAGGGAGCTCGGCTGTCCTGCGACGCGCGGTCCGGCCCGCGGGTGGGTCCACCACGGACCGTCGGCGCGGACCAGGGCCGAAGCATCTCCGTCCTCTCGGGGCAGCCCTGGTGTACCTTGGGAACACCCCACCCGTTCCCCGCGACGCGCCCATGAAGCATGTTCGACCCATGACCCGGGCAGGTCTGCTGCTGGCCGCCGGACTGGTCCTGACCACGACACCGGCGTGGGCGGTGAATCCAGACATGGCTGGCACGTGGGTGCTCGATCTCGATGCATCCGACTCCAACCAGCCCCTCCTCAAGGCCCAGGGCGTCAATCTGGTGGTCCGGACCGCCGCCCGGGGCATGGCCGTGACGCAGCGGATCACGGTGACGCCCGACGTCGTCACGATCGCCGTGGAGAGCGCCCTACGGAACCAGACGAAGCGGCTGATCACCGACAACACGGTCCGGCGCGCCGCGGGCGAGAGCGGCACGGCATCGGTCCGCCACTACTGGTCCGAGCAGGACACCCTCATCAGCGTCGCCGAGACCGCGACCGATGGGGTCCCCGGCGCGCTCACCGTCAGGCGCTCCCTGTCCGCCGACGGCAAGACCCTGAACCAGCAGATCACGCTCCAGCAGCCGAACGGAACCATTGTCACCAACCGGGTCTTCCGCAGGGAGTGAGCCCGCCCGCGTGTCCCGGGACGGGCCGGCCGGGGGGAGCGGCCGGCACCGGGCCAAGGACGGCCCCTACAGGCCCCAGACGTAGACCCCACCACCCTCGATGCTCCCGACCACGGGGTCATCCGCCCCGGTCCCGCCCTGCGTGAAGACCATCGTCCCCCCTAGCTCGCCTCCATACGCGTAGTCCGCAGCACCCGGTTCGAGAACGTAGAGATTGCCGACGGCGTGGATGAGGTCGACCTCGACGGTCCCAGGCGCGATGTCCTCGGGGGCAAAGCCGAACACCAGAAGGAGTTCGTAGTCATCGGGGGTGATGCCGGCGACGAGGAGCAGTGGACCGTCCTCGCCCCACCCCGCCGTGACGCCGACAGGGGCCATCGGCACGCTCTCGTCGTAGAGGGAGAGCACCAGGTCCGCCTCGCCATATCGATACCAGTTCCGCTCGAGGCTGCCCCACGTCGTCGACAACGTGAGGTCGAAACTCCCGGTCTGCTGGGCGCAGAAGGGCTCGGCGACACCGTCCCGCCAGCGTGCAGGACCGGATTCCAGCTCGGCCTCGATCTCGCTCCGTCGTTCCTCGATCACATCGCGCACCTCTGCGATGTTTCTGGTGAGCGCACGCGCATCGCCATCGGCCAGTTCGCCGAGCAGGGCCGCCTCCATGCGGTCCAGACGAGCGAGAAGGCGGGCTTCATCCCAGGTGCCGTCCAGCAGCGCCTGCAGACGGCTGAGATACCGCTCCTGGCCTTCGTCCATCTCGTACAGCCGGTTCGCCAGATGACCGGTCGCGAACACGCTGCGCGGAGACGACGCTCCATCCCACCAGTACGGCGAAAGCGTGTCGTCCGTCCCCCAGGGAATGAAATCGAAGCGCCCATCGGAGGGGTCGGCGTAGATGTAGAAGTTGTTGGTGTTCGCGGCGTAGCCGTCCTGGTGCTTCGTGATGACCTCCATCGCCCAGTGCGTGAAGAACTGGTCGAGGTCAAGGTGCTCGTCAAGGCTTTCCAGCAGGTCGGCATCGTCCACGTCCAAGGCGTCCACCAGACCCTCGATGTCGGACCGGTCGGTCTCATCCTCGTTCGTCTTGGGCTCGAGGGTGCCGGACAGGCCCGGGCCGAAATCCGACAGGGTGCCCTCGTAGAGGTTCCCCGAGCTGTCGCCCCAGTGCCGTGCAAGGAAGGGCTCCTTGATCGGCTCGAGGTTCACATACAGGCCCAGGTCGTCCCCGTTGACATGCACCCGGGCGAATCCGCAGCGGGGAGCAGGCAGCCCGGCGTCGGCGAACGCGCTGTAGGTGATGCACTGGCGAACGACCGCGTCATCGCTCACGGCGTTGTTGAGGGTGAGACGACGGGCCCCTTCGAACGTCCACTCCCGTTCGAATTCGCCGAGGTCCACCTTGAGGCCGGGTCGCGTGGTGCTCAGGGAGCCGATGAAACCCTTCTTGCGCACCTCCACCGGCGCAAACGTCTCTCCGTCCAGGCGGACGGAGGCCTCGAACCAGGTGTAGGGACTGCCGAACGGCTCGTCCCGGCAGTCCCCGCTGAGCAGCTCCAGCAGGTTGCGGCTCTCGTTCCGCAGCGCATCCCAGTCGTCGGGTTCGAGCTCGATGTCAACGGACAGGACACGGTCGATCGCGTAGAGCCCATCCAGGGGATCCGCCGGGGCGTCCTCATCGCCCGGACCATCGGATTGCTCCGGGCCATCGCCCGCCGAACACCCCAGCGCAAGCAGCACCAGAGCCCTGTGGCTCCACCGGAACGACATTCGAACCCCCGGGTGTCCTCCTCACCGTACGACACCGGCAAACCACCGGACAGGGCGACAACGGGAAAACCCGCCTCGCGCCTCCCCCGGCTGCCGCGTCGCTGCAGGGACGCTCGTCGACATCCGCACCTGCAGGGTCGTGACCACCGCGGAGGCCATCCCCGGGGCATCCCGCGTCAGCCGCAGTCTCGAGCCATGCAGCCGGACTTCCATGGTCATCGAACACGGTGTTGCGGCCGCCAGGGCCGTGCCCGGCGGCTGTGGCGCATGCGCGACACCCAGACGAAGACGGCCCCACCGCGGTGTGCGATGGGGCCGTCCGAGATGGTCGGGGAGACAGGATTCGAACCTGCGACCCCCTGCTCCCGAAGCAGGTGCGCTACCAGGCTGCGCTACTCCCCGACAGACCCCCGCCGTCTATGGGGCGGGCGTCGCGACGTCAAGCCGCACAGACCCGAGATACCGCCGGGTCCCTGAAGCGCCCTGGAAGCCGCGATCCGGTCCGCCGGCTCGCCGACTTCGCCCCCGGCGAGGAGGTGGGGAGGGGGTGCGCTCCCGTCCACCATCAGGACCGCCCTGCACCGCCTGGATCGGGCTTCTCTGCGGCCTGCAGTGCCCGAATGGCTTCGGTCCGATCGGCTGCCTTGAAGACGCCCGAACCACTCACGAGGCAGGACGCACCGGCCTCGACGAAGCGCCATGCGTTGTGGGTCTTCACGCCACCATCGACCTGGATGATGGTGTCGAGGCCCCGCCGGTCACGTTCTCCACGCAGCCGCTCGATCTTCGGGAACACCCGGTCGATCAGCGACTGGCCACCGAAACCGGGATTGACGCTCATGACGAGCACGAGGTCCAGTTCGTCGAGCACGTAGTCGAGGACGCCTTCGGGAGTGTGGGGATTCAGCGCGACACCCGCCTTGCAGCCCAGGCTCTTGATCAGCTGGATGGAGCGGTCGAGATGGGGGCAGGCCTCCGCGTGCACGGTGATCACGTCGGCCCCGGCATCCGCGAAGTCGGGGACATACCGGTCCGGCTCGACGATCATGAGATGGCAGTCGACCACCTTCTCCGTGGCGGCCCGCACGGCCTTGACCACGAGCGGCCCGATCGTGATGTTCGGAACGAACCGGCCGTCCATGACATCGACATGGACCCACTCCGCGGCGGACACCGAGTCGAGCTCCTCGGCGAGGCGACCGAAATCGGCAGACAGGATGGACGGAGCGACGAGCGCCATGGCGGCCTCCGGGCTGGTCCCGTCCCCTATCCCGCAGCGCCCGGGCCCGGGACGCCCTCTGCCGGGTGGGCTACAACTCCGGGTCGTGCGTCCTTCCATGTTCATCTGTTGCGATCTCGAGGGCACCTGCTGGGACTCCGGTCCGTTGCGGACCCAGCAGCGTCACGAGACCGAGATCATCGAGATCGGTGCCGTCCGCCTCGACGCCGAGATGGCCATCCATGATGAGTTCCAGACCTTCGTCCGTCCGCGTCGGCATGCCCGCCTCTCGGACTTCTGCACGCAGCTCACGAGCATCACCCAGGCGGACGTGGAGGCTGCTCCCGACCTGCCAGAAGCCATGCGGGGGTTCCGCGAATGGGTGGGAGATCCCGCGTCGGTGCTCGTGTCGTGGGGACCCTACGACCGCAACCAGATCCGGCGCGACTGCCGACACTGGCGAGTTCCACACCCCCTCGATCTATCCCTCCATGTGGATGCCAAGGAGGAGTACAGCGAGTGGGCGCGGGGCCACCGCCGCGGTCGGCACGGACGGGGACTCAAGGCCGCGCTCGACGAGCTGGCCCTTCCCTTCGCCGGGAGCCACCACCGGGCCATCGACGACGCGCGCAATCTGGCGACCGTCTTCGCGCGGATCCGGGATCCCCACACCCTGACGCCCGAGGCACAGCTCACGCTCTCCCTCCTCCAGCTGCGTGGCGACCAGGGCACGCACATCGGACACCTGCGGGCGCACATCGCACAGGAACCGTCGCGTGCAGAGGGACTGCAGAGTCCCCGACCGCGCCAGTGGTGGCGCCGCGTGCAGGCCGAACTGGTGCGGCTGGGGCACGCCGAACGGCTTCCGGACGGGCGCGGGCTCATCCGCCGATCCTGAACGGCGGCCCCTTCGCCGGGGTCAGGCGCCGAGGACCTCGCCCACCTGGAGCCGGGCGCCATTGACGATGTCTCGCGCCGGGCGGCGGGGCTTGCCTGGAAGCTGCGCCTCCAGGATCTCGACGGAACCGGTGCCACATGCGACCAGGAGCCGCGGGCTGGTCGCAAGGACCGCCCCCGGCTCTGCGCCTTCGCACGAGACATCCGGCGCGAGCCGGGTCCGGTGGATCTTCAACAGGTCTCCCCGCAGCGTGGTCTGTCCCGACGGCCAGGGATTCACGCCTCGGACCCGGTCGTGCAGGCGCTTTGCAGTCCCGGACCAGTCGAGCACGCCGTCGGCTTTCGCCAGCATGGGCGCATGGGTCGCAGCCGCGTCGTCCTGGGGCGAGGGCGTGATTTCGTCCAGCCTTTCCAGCGTCTCGACCATGAGTGCCGCCCCGAGCTCCGCGAGCCGGGCCCACAGCACGGGGCCGGTATCGTCGTCGAGGATGGGCGTGGCGCGCCGAAGCAGGACGTCTCCGGTGTCGAGTCCTGCGTCCATCTGCATCGTGCAGACCCCCGTCTCGGACTCCCCCTCGATGATGGACCACTGGATCGGCGCCGCGCCCCGGTACTTCGGAAGCAGGCTGGCATGCACGTTGATGCATCCCCGAAGGGGCACGTCGAGGAGCTCCTGGATGAGGATTCGCCCATACGCGACCACCACCCCGACATCCGCCTCGCACTCCCGGGTCGCCCACTCGACGAAGGGACCGCGTCGGACCGCACGGGGCTGTTTCGTCGGGATGCCGAGGCTTCGTGCGCGCTGCACCGTGGGCGGGCTGACGAGCTTCCGGCCCCGCCCCTTGGGCTTGTCGGGCTGGGCCACCACGCAGACGATCTCATGCCCCGACTCGACGAGGGCATCGAGCACGGTCACCGCGAAGTCCGGGGTACCGAAGAAGAGGATGCGCATGGCCGGCGAATAACCGCCCCACGTCGCCAGCGCGCGCTGGCCCGGCGCACGAGCCGGCGGGCGCGGCAGGCCCAGACTGGCCGCGAGCATGGCGCGAACCCCGCCCGCATCCCGCGCCGCCACCGCGCCGGGATCCCGCGGATTGAACCGCCAGAACGTGCTGGGCGCGCGCAGATGCTGCCGGAAACTCTCCCCGAGTCCGAAACACTCGATGCACACCGCCCAGGTGCGCAGCACAGGGTGCTGCCAGTCCTCCATCTCCCCAGAGAACACGTCGAAAAGCGGAGTACCGAGGCGAGGGTAGCCAAACCGACGTCCCTGGCCGGCGCGAAAGGCCTGGCACAGGCGGGTATAGCCGCGCCAGTCCGAGGGGTGCCAGACCCGGGCACAGAGCAGGGCCCCCATGAAGCTGTGGAGGTTGGCGGACGCGTGGGGTGGTTCCGACTCAAGGAGCTGCGCGAGGAAAGCGGATTCGGGCTCGGAGAGCGGGGCATCCCCCCGGTAGGTCGCGGCCGTCGGTACATGGGAGCCGCTGCCGGGGACCCAGCTCGGCCGAGCGGACCAGGGCAGCGGGAAATTCCGGTTGAGGTCCACACCGCGCGCGTTGGTGCGGAGCGCACCGATGCGCCCGGTGCCCGACGATTCCCACGTCGCGGCATAGGCATCCGGATTGAGGACCGGGCAGACCCGGAGGCGCGCCCCCGGGATGGGGCCCGACCGCAGCACGGCAAGCGCCGTCTCGACACCGATGTATTCCACGCCGTGGATGGCGGCCGTCACCTGCAGCAGGGGACCGGAGTCGCCCACCTCGAACGCGAGCAACGGCCGCCCACGGGCAGACGTCCCATAGCGCACCATCCGTCCGAGGCTCGAGGCCTCATCCAGCACGACATCGAGGGGTCGGTAGGCATTGCGCACCTTCCGACCCTACCCGGCCTCGCAGGCTACGTTCGCGGCATGCCCCGTCCCCCTGCATCCGAGACCGAGCTTCTCCAGCGCGCCGATGCCCTGGCCGGAAGCCATCTCGGCGACATCGCCACCGCCCATGCGTTGCCGGTTCCCCCCGATCTGCGGAGCCACAAGGGCTGGATCGGCGACCTGCTGGAGCACGCGCTGGGGGCCGAGGCCGGCAACGCCAGCGAGCCGGACTTTCCGCACCTGGGAATCGAGCTCAAGACCATTCCGGTCGACGACCGCGGCCGGCCACGCCAGACCACCTGGGTCTGCGTCGCCCCCATGGGGGTGCTCGACCCGGGCACGTGGTGGGCCTCGGCGGTCCGGCGGCGGCTCTCGCGGGTGCTGTTCGTCCCGGTCCTCGGGCAGGGGCCGCCGGCCGAGCGCCGGTGCGGAGCGCCGGTCCTCTGGTCCCCGGACGCGGAGCAGGAGGCCGTCCTGAAGGCAGACTGGGAGGCCCTCACCGAGCTCCTCGCCGAGGGCGAGGTCTGGCAATGGCATGCCCGCCACGGCGTCGCCCTCCAGCTCCGCCCGAAAGCCGCCTCCGCCCGGAACCGCAGATGGGTCACCGATGGCGAAGGCGAGTGGGTCCAGACGGTCCCACGGGGGTTCTACCTGCGAACCTCGTTCACTGCGGGCATCCTGGCCGCCGAGCCCCGTCTGCTCCACCCCTGAGCCAGCGCCGCGTGCGCACCCGGGGGCGATGGCCCGCGGGCGGGGCGGAACGGACCCGGAACCTTCCCGGCTTCAGTCCCGCTCTGGGTCATCTTCCAGCAGGTGGGTCACATCCGGGAGGAGATCCCACTCGATGGTGGTGTCGGCGGAGGCGTTGTGGGTCATGGTGTTCATCTTGTTCTCCGGCGCCGCATGCACGGCAGCAGTTCGTTGGCACCCGGAGGTTCGGACATGCCGAGCGCGGACATGAGGGGCGATCGCCGAATTGTGCGCCGCCGGCGCCGCCGCGTCCTTCCCCCCGCGAGGTCTCGGGCCCGCAGCGGCAGGCTCCGCCATCCCGCAGGAACCGACGACATCGGGCAGCCCTCAGGGTTCCTGGGGCTGCACCTCCCGGCGGGAGACGATCCGGAACTCCACGCGACGATTGCGGGCGCGCCCGGCCGCCGAGTCGTTGTCCGTGACCGGACTGCGCGCACCAAACCCCACCGTCTCGAGCCGTGACCCCGCGACCCCCCTGGCCACCAGCCAGGCGCGGACCGCCTCGGCGCGAGCACGGGACAGGATCTCGTTGTGGGCGACATCACCGCTGTCGTCCGTGTGACCTTCGATCACGATGCGCGTCAGCTCGGGATGCAGCTGCAGCGTCCGTGCGATCTCCCGGAGGAGATCGGTGGACGCCGGCGCCAGCTGCGCAGAATCCAGCGCGAACTCGATCGTGTCACTTATCTCGACGGCATCCACCGTGACCTTCGCGCGCTGCTCACCGAGCGGAACCACCACGGGCGGCGGTGGCGCGCGCTGGACCGAGAGGTCCGTGCCGCCGATCCCGTACTCGGGGCTGGACGCGACGATCTCCCAGAATCCTGGCTGCACCTGCGTGACTGCCGGCTCACCCGGCGCGGCACGCAGGAGCGGAAGGACCTCCGGGCCGAGCATGCGGATCTGGGCGTCGATCGGCACACCCCGCGCCGCATCCACGACCGAGACGGTGAGCGGAACCCGCTCCAGGCTCCGAATGGCAGCCGCGGCCTCGGGGGCGCCCGCTTCCCACCGGACGACGGCGCTCGAATCCGGCGACAGCGAGACGTCTTCAACCATGAGGCCATGGGAGGGCTCGCTCAAGACGACCTCCCAGTCGCCAGGTGGGACCGCGATCCGCCGGGTCCCGTCCGGTCCAAGCAGGAAACCCGGCGTCTGCATGGGACCGAGCACCCGGGTCCACGCATTCAGGGGTCCCGCACTGTCCGCCGCCTCGATCTGCAGGATCCCGGGCGCCAGCCGGAGGCTGACCGTATTCGGCGCGGGCTCCGGACCCGTGACCACTTCCACCTGGCCAGACCAGGGATCGTGGAGCGGGGCCACGACCGCCAGCGGCAGCGCCCCTGGCGCGAGCCCCTCGACGCCCAACCGACCGCCCGTGCTGGTGCGACCCAGGACCTCCCCCCCGAGGGTGATGAGCGCCCCTTCGACCGGCCGTTCCTGGTCATCCTCCACCCTGATCAACAGGCGGCCAACCTCGGAAGCCGGGGCACGAAGCACCACCTCGAGGTCGAGCCGCCGCTCGCGCTCCGGCCGGACGATGACATCGACCACCTGCTGGTAGAAGCCCGGCGCGGAGACCACGGCTTCCCAGCTGCCCGCCGGGAGGACCGTGTCGAGCACGCCATCAGGTCCCAGCGGCAGCGGATCGATCAGCGTGCTTCCGACGAAGCGGACCAGGACATCCCGCAGCGGAGAGCCGGTATCGGACCGGACCTCGAGCCGGACGACCCCGGCCTGGTGGGAGAGCGGCACCTCGACCTCAGTGGCAGCCTCCGCCGACAGCGTGAGCCGCGCCGGCGCCTGCGTGCGGAAGTCGTCCGCCGCAACCGACAGCTGCGTGACGCCGGCGTCCAGGCCCTCGACCCGAAGCCGACCGCCCGTGGCCGTCCGGCCGATGGCATCCTCTCCGACGCGGACCTCTGCATCCGGCACCGGCCGCCCGTCGGCGTCGAACACGGAGACGACCAGGTCGGCCCCATCCTCGGCGGCTTCCTTGAGCTTGAATTCGACGATCTCGATCGTGTCCCGCCCATCATCGACCTCGAGCGTCCGCTCCTGGGCGCCCTGGCCCGGCGCCTCTGCCCGCAGGACCCAGCGACCCGGCTCAAGGCTGAACAGCGCCCTGCCCGAGGGATCCAACGGCACCGACCGCTCCTCGATCGCAGAGCGGGCCCGAAGCGTCGCGCCCTCTGCCGCGTCCACCTCCACCCGGGTCGCGCCAACGGGCAGGGCGACCACGAGCGGATCCCGGTCCGGGTCCATGTCGGCGATGCTGGGCACGACGATTCCATCGATCAGGCTACCGGTCGCGACCAGGTCCAGCGGCCCAGGCCGGACGCCTTCGAGCTCCAGCACCGAACCCGCAGCGACGGGCCCGATGTCGACGCCGTCGAGGACGAGGGTGTCAACCGATATGGGGGTGCCTGCGGCGTCCACCACCGTGACGCGGGCCGTCGCGTCCCCTTCCCGGGGCAGGAGCACGGGCCGCCAGGTCCAGGGACCCGGTCCATCCACGGTCACCGGCTGCGTCCGTGTGATCCAGTCGCCGCCGCCGGCGCTCAGGGTCCCTCCAGCCACGAAGGGAACGATCCAGCCAGGCCCTGGCTCCGCAGCGCGGGCCCCGGGCACGTCCTCTGGCGGGGGAAGCATGATGCCTCTTCCCCCAGGGTCGACCGGAGCGATGAGGATTTCCCCGGGACCCGCCGGACGGGCGGCAGGGCCTGCTCCGGCGCGACGCTGGCGCCACTGCACCTCGAGGCCGGGACTGGGTCCGGGCGCGCCGGGCGAACGCGATCCGGCGTAGGCACCCGTCGCGAGTACCGTCCACGACGGATGCGGAGTCCATCGGACACCGACGCGCTGGATCCAGGTCATCGTGACGAACGACGGAACGTCCGTGGCGTGGCTGAACCAGTGCAGACTGGACTCACCAATCGCGGTCCATGAGGACGAGAACGCCCAGCTGGCAGACACCCATGCATCGGTCGAGAACGGGGCGACCTCGGGAACCCGGCCCGTCGGGGCGAGCGCCAGCCCCGGCGTGACCGCTGCCGTGAGCCGGAGAGGATCGGCACCGGCGCGGACCGGAGGCTGCCATCCGACCGAAAACGCGCTGGCCACACCCGTACCGGTCCCCGACACCGTCCCGATGTGCGGGATCTCTGGGAGGTCGCCCACCAGGATGTCGCTGTCGAGACGGAGTTCGGGTGCGATCCCCATCCGCAGGCGCTCCGACAACGGCAGCGACCAGTGCGCCCAGAGCGAGCCATCCGTGATGCGAGGCTGCCCGAGACCATCCACAAGGGGTCCGATATCCGCGACCTCTCCATGCTCGGAGTGTGGGGAGGTGCTCCAGAGTCCACGGACCCGCATGCCCACCGCCGCATTGGGACCCAGACCCCGCTCCACCACGAGGGCCGTGGTCGTGATGGGTCCGAGAAGCGGTCGCTCGAGGTGGGCGTCCTCGGGCACGGTCGTGCTTCCGTCCTGGCCGACGATACTCGCGAGGTCCCGCGCGCAAGCGGTTCCCGGCTCCACGGAACCCGCAAGGACGGCTTCCCGCTCACAGGATGCGGGGACGACCACCGAATGGAGCGTCCCCGGAACCCAGAGATTGGCCCAGCGGATGCTGGTCTGCCCCGCGCCCATCGTCCACGCAGACGGGGCCGTCAACGCATCCCCCGGGCTCGCGGAGCTCGGTCCGGGTCGCCACAGATCCACGTCAAAGGCGAGCGCGGTCGAGGGCGCGAGCGCCACGGCTGCGAAAAGAAGAGGGACCATCGCCCCGCATGCTCTCACGACGCAGCGGAGTCCGGGGTCCGTCGGCGGCGGCGCCACCAGAGCGGAACAAGGAACAGCGCCACGGCTCCGCTCGCACCGGCGCCAGAACACCGACAGCCACTCCCCCAGACGAATTCCTCGACCGCGAGTTCCGGTCTGTCACCGGTGTCGACAGCCAGCCCAGAGTCATCCGCGACAGCGGGGCAGAGCCGCGCATCGTCGGGGTCGGCCGGCGCGTACAGCACCGAAGACAGCGGCCCGCTCCAGGCGCCGATGTCCGGCCAGGTCCCGTCGAGGTCGCACCATGGATCGTCGGGCTCGACGTCCAGGGGAAACGCGGACAGCTCATTGCGGGCCAGCACGGCAACCGATGCATCGATACCGTCGATCAGGACCGTCGTGGAACCTCGCCCACGGGTGCCGGTCCGCACCCGATCCGGAATGAGCCGCGCCTCACAGGACGCCGCGACGGCGTCCGGTTCCGCGAACAGCGCGGAGGGTTCCACCAGCAGAACATCCATGGGCAGTTCCTGCCCATCCGGCACGGGGCCGCCCGCATCGGAGGACGCCTGGATGAGCAGCGTGTTCAGGATGTCCAGCTGGGACCAGTCCGGAACCAGCGTTCCGTCGACATTGCCCGTCTGCAGGGTCACGCCACGCAGGCGGGCGCGGGCATCCGCATCAGCCAGGAACGCGACGAGGGACGCGGTCCCATTCATCTGGCGGACCACGCTGTTCCAGATCGCCAGATCACCGTCTCCCGTCAGGGCAAACATCGACTGCGGTGGGGCCGCCTCCGGCATCACACCGCTCATGCAGGCATCGAGTCGCAGGACCTCCACCGCCCGACCCTGCGCGATGGTCCATGGCTCGCCCGCCGCGACCCACGCTGAATCCAGGACATGGACGATCCCCGCATCACTGCGCAGCCAGGTCCCCGCCGCCGCGGCATCGGCCACGGACCATGAGGTGTCGGTCACCTCCACGGATTCCAGGGCGCTCACGCACGGATCGCAGCTGCCGCTCGACACCACGGCGAGCCCTTCGAGCATCACGGAGTCGAAGGCCTCCCCTTCCGTTCCGGTCAGGGGTGCCGTGCCGTTTGGATCCAGCTCCAGCTCTCCCGAGAGTTGCAGATCTGCAGACGCGTCCTCCACCTCGGTGGAACAGTACCGGTAGAACAACGGGCGGCTCCGTTCACCGCTGCTGCGGAAGCTGAACGGGTCCGCGGCACCATCGACGGGTACCGTCAACGCCACCCGGGTCTGTCCCGCACAGGACTTCACGGCCGCCCCCTGCGCAGCGATGGTCCGTTTCAGCTCGACATCCACATCGAGGAGCTCGGACGGGAGCCGCAGCAGCGCGCCCTCTCCTTGGTACACGACGTTCGAGACCACGACGTCCGTCTGGGGCATGGCGCCATCCAGATGCAGGGCCGGTCGGTCCTGTGTCGCTGCAATCTCGAGTCCATCGATGGTGAAAGAGAACGCCCCCGACGACGCATCATCATCACCCTGCAGGATGAACCGGAAGGACGGGACGGTCGGCCGGGCGGGTTCCTCCTCTTCCGACTCGGCTGCACAGAACCGGAGCGATTCCAACCGCGCGGGGACGGTGCGCTGGACAAGCTCCGGGTACGCGATGTCACTCGGGAACACACAGATGACCGTCTCATCCACCTCTTCATCCAGGGACAACGTCGACGGTTCACCGGGCGTCCAGTCGAACCTGCAGGCCGTTCCATCCGTGCAGTTGGCCGCTCCTGCGGCCCGCGGGCCCACGCACACGGCCAGCATCACAAGCAACCCTCGCGGCGTGGTCATCGCCGACACCGGACTGCTGCGGTCGGCGAGACGGAGCCGGCGGGCGCGAGCACCTCCCGTCCATCCCAGCGGATCAGGACCACCCGGTCTCCCTTCCGGCGATACTCATGATCGATGAAGCCCTCTTCCTCGAACGTGAGC
Organism: Myxococcota bacterium; assembly: GCA_036126975.1. Classification (GTDB taxonomy): domain Bacteria; phylum Myxococcota_A; class UBA796; order UBA796; family UBA2385; genus JAYYRS01. Next base: position 3,533 of record JAYYRS010000213.1, on the reverse strand, counting down.
GGGGCTGCATCCGACGGCTGCAGCCCGCCCCGGGCGGCGCACGCCGCCCGCGCGACCGCGGGGGAGACACGGGTCACGCTGGCACCCGCTGCGAGAGATGCCGGCGGGGTCACCCCTTCCCAGCCCCGCAGGTATCCCTGCGGGACGACACCCGACGCCCGCATGCTGGCCGGCTGATGCTGGGGACTGCGAGAGAGGAAGTCGGCAAACTGGGCCACGGTGATCCGACGCCCCCCGGTTGCGGCCGCCGGCGGGCGGGACGGGCGGGACGGGGATGCCAGCTCCAGCGCGACGCGATGGGGTCCGTCGGCGGACACCAGCGGCAGCGTCACCGCCAGGGACGTCTCCGCGCAGGCCGAGGGACACCCCGCTCCGCACGGGAGTTCCGGACACCGCCCGACCTGCGCAACGAGCGTGTGCGCACCTCCGCGCGCTGCCACGACGGCAGCTGGATCGGTCCACGGCCCATCATCCAGCCGGACGCGCGCGCCATCGGGGAGCGGCGGTGCGAACGAGACCGGGACCGGTTCCAATATGGGCAGCGAGATGCTGACATCTGCGGGCCCGACGCCGTCGACGAGCGACACCGTGCGAACGGTTGTGAGGCACTGGGGACCGGCACCGGATTCGCAGTCCGGCCCGAGCTCGACCATGAGCTCATGCGATCCGACTGGCAGGACGAGCGGCTCCCCGCTGGACACCGCCCTGCCGTCGACGTGGACCTGGAACGGAAGACCGTGGTCCTCTCCTTCGGCGCGGATGATCACCGGCCGCTGCACCGGCGCGGCCGGCCGTGTCGTCGCTGGGGTCGCGGCCGTGGGACCCGACGCATCGCTCCCTGGCGGCCCCCGCGTGACGACCACCGCAAGCGCAGCTCCAGCCAGCACCAGGGCAACCAGGCCCAGGGCCCACGGGGACCGACCATTCCGCGCCGGTCCCGGCGGTCGCCCGGCATCGGGATCGTATGTCGCGACCGATGGGAAGGTCTCGGGCCCCGCAACCGTGGGGGATGCAGCCACCTGCGGCTCGGGTCCGCCCGCGTCCCCCGCGTCCAGGAAGATGCCGAGGTCGCCCGTTGGAAGGTCAACGCGGTCATTCGGCAGGGCGATGGTGTCGACAGAGACACCGGGCCGTCGTTCGCGTTCGGGCAGCGAACAGTCATCCCGACCACTGCAGAAGGCGGCCAGCTGCTCCGCAACGCGAGACAGGTCCGACTCGCGCGCGTCCGGAGCCGTCTCTGTGAGCCGTCTGCACAGCTCGCGGAGTGCTTCCGGGTGCTCCGCTCCCGGATCCAGGTTTCGGATGCTGCGCCGGCTATCGACCTGGCGCACGATCTCCTCCCGGATCCCCGCCCCGGGCTTGGGCGGGAATGCCATCCGACCCGTCAAGCTCTCGAAAAGCACGATCCCAAGACTGTAGGCATCCCACAGTGTCGGGTCGCTGGCGTCCGAGCCCCACTCGGGCGGCGTGTAGGAAAGCGAGCCGACGGTCGCCACCCCGTTCGAGACCGTCCCGCCCGCCTCTGCGGCAATGCCGAAATCCACGAGCGTCGCGTGGTTGCCCCGGACGAGGATGTTGGCGGGTTTGACGTCCCGATGCTGGACGCCTCGGTCATGGCAGTGGGCGAGCGCCGAGGCGACCTGTCCCACGATTCGGGCCGCTGCGCCGGGCGTCAGGGGCCCCACCTCCAGATGTTCGCCCAGCGAGGCGCCATCCACGAAGGCCATCTCGATGAAGGGCGGACTGGCATCCATGCGCACGTTCCGCACCTTCACGATGTGCGGGTGGTCCAGCTCGAACAGCAGCTCCGCTTCCCGGACGAATCGTCGGCGGACGCTTCCAGAGCTCGCGAGCCGAGGGTCAAGCACCTTGATGGCAGCCTGGATCCGCCGCGCGTCCCGATTCCGGCACCGGTAGACTGTCCCCATCCCGCCGCTGCCGAGGCGCTCCTGCACCACCCAGGTGTCGAGCATCTGGTTGTGCAAGAGACCGCTCCCGTTTGCCTGCGTGGGCCCCGACGGCCCACCGGGCCGCGCCAGCGGAGACGGCACACCGTATCGACTTTCGGGGTCCGTGGTCAACGCCGCCGTGCCGGGGTCATCCGACGCTCCAGACCCACCTCGAGCTCCTGCAGTTCACGACCCCTCGGCGACCCGGGCGTCGGACTGCCCAGCCGGTATCCAGCCCGCTCATGGGACACGCCATCCCACAGCCCAGTCGGTGCCCGTCCACTCCAGGACCGCCCGCATGTGACCGGCGTGGTGGAGGTGCAGCCAGTCGATGCGCTCCACGCGGGTCCGGCCTTGGCAGAACACGGCCCGGACCTCTGGCGAGTCGACATCGAGCGACCGGGTCTCTCCGGGCACCACGGGTCGTCCGGGACCGGTGGCAGTGGCATAGGTGCGGCGCGCACTGGCGGTTGTTCGCGCCCACGCAGCGTCGACGAGGGCCCCTTCGGCCTCGACCGTCGTCGGCCCGGACGCCCGGATCTGGATCCGGCCCCGCCGGTCATAGAACATCCATGCGGCGTAGGGACGACGACCGAGGGCAGCGACCTTGGGGGAGCGGAGGTCGGAATGGAAGGTCAGCGTGCGGCTGGCGACGTCCGCGCCACGCAGGACCACCGTCCGGACCTCGGGGAGCCCATCCAGTGAGGTCGTCGCCAGGGCCGGCGTCCGAAATGGGCTTCGCCGATCTGCGACACCCCGCAGGAGACTCGCCCAGACCTCTTCGGGCACCGGGAGTGATGGCGTCTGGCTCATCGCGCGTACGCCTGGAGGTGCTCGAGCCGCGTGTGCCGGAGCGCAGCAGGGTGCGATGCCTCAAGGACCACCGCGGGCGCATGGCCGGCACGCCGCGCCTCTTCCCACCGGGCCGCGCACAGGCACCACCGGTCTCCCGCCGCGAGCCCGGGAAAACCGTACCGTGGCGCTGGCGTCGAAAGGTCGTTGCCCTTGCCCGCGGTGAAGGCGAGGAACCCATCATCAAGCTCGGCACAGACCACATGGACGCCACGGTCTTCGGGCCCGGTCCGGCATCGGCCGTCTCGATAGAACCCGGTCATCGGGTCCGTCGAACACGCCGCCAGCGGGCGCCCGGTGACCGACTCGAGGCGCTCCCCGTCCCCGACCGCCGCGGGCTCTCCCACGCCGAGGCAGGTCGGCTCCGACCCCGGCGAGGTCTCGCAGGCGGCTGGTTCCGCCCGGGATGTCGCACATGCGGACGTCAGGAGGGCGCCAGACAGGAACAGGTGGAGTCGTTGTCTCATGCTCTGCCCTATCGCAGCCCCAAGCCCGGACCACGCCAGCGGAGACCCCCGCTGCGTGCGCACCTCCGCCCGTCGGGCCGCAGATGGTTGGCCAAGCAGACCGCACGTGATTGGATGGGGCGGTGCATCCAGAGGTGGATTTGAACGACGAGGCGCGCGAGGGCCGACCGACAGCGGAAGCGCCGCCCGATGATGCTTCGCCGCACGGTGCGGGCGCGACGCTGCCGTATGTCGACAGCAGCGCGAATCCCGTGTCGCTGCCGAC
>JAYYRS010000212.1:0-2531 GCA_036126975.1 Myxococcota bacterium | reverse complement strand
CACGCTTCGGCGGGTCGGAGCACAACGCGAAGTGGGACTTCAGCATCGGTGATGAGGTGGAGTGCCGGCTGGGCAACTACGAGAAGGCCGTCTTCCACGGTGAGATCACGGCCATCGAGCCGGGCTTCCAGGCGGATGGGGGGGCGAGTGTCACCATCCGTGCGCTGGACAAGATCCACCGCCTGGGGCGGGGTCGGAAGACCCGCTTCTGGGAAGACATGAAGGACTCCGACGTCGCCAGCGAGGTCGGTGGCGAGTCAGGGCTCTCGGTCGAGTGCGATCCGACGGACAAGGTCAACCCGTACATCCTCCAGCGCAACGGAACCAACGTCGCGTTCCTGAAGCGCCTCGCAGCCCGCAACAACTTCACGTTGCGTGTCGAGGACAACAAGCTGCTGTTCAAGAAGGCCAGCTTCCGCAGCCGGGAGATCCAGATCAGCATGGGCGGCAACCTCCGCTCGCTCCGGATGGCCTTCAACAGCTCCGACATGGTGCAGAAGGTCGTGGTCCGCGGCTGGGATCCTGCCAAGAAGGCCGAGATCGTCGGGATGGCGACCGCCTCGGACGTCGTACCGATGGGCGACGGGGAGCTGGGCGCCGAGTCTGCCAGCAAGTTTGGTGAATCGACTGCCTACATCACGGACGTGCCGGTGTCCTCCCAGCAGCAGGCGCAGGAGCTCGCCCGGTCCGAGATGGAGCGACTCGCTCGGCAGTTCTGTCGTGGTTCAGGTTCCGTGGATGGAGATGACACGCTCAGGGCAGGCGCGATGGTGACCGTGAACGGCATGCCGAGCGTGAGCGGAGGAAAGTTCTTCGTCATCGCTTCGCGCCACGTGATCAGCCTCAAGGCCGGGTATTCGACGGAGTTCACCTTCTGCTCGAACACCTTTGGTGCCAAGACGAGCGGCTGAGAGCCGATTCTTGGAGTCCATCCGCGGGGCGCTGTGGTCCCGGCGCTCCATGGCCCCACGGCCGCGGGCGCGCTTGGTAGATTCGGCGCGGGAGACCGGTATCGGTGCGACGGCCTCGATGGCCTCACCCGACCCGATCCTCCGGAGAGCAGGCCCCATGAGCATCAAGGATCGCTACCTCGGACGCGGATGGGCCTTTCCCTTCCGCTTCGACGCCGCAGGTGGCGGGGTGGCGATGTCTACGGCGGAGGAGAACATCCGCCAGAACATCACCATCATCCTCGGAACCCGACCGGGCGAGCGACAGATGCTGCCGGAGTTCGGTTGTCGCATCCACGAGCTCCTGTTCGCACCCAACACCCGCAATGTCTCCAACATCGCGTCGCGGCATGTCCAAGACGCGCTCCGGCGGTGGGAGTCCCGCATCACCGTCGAGCAGGTCGACGCATCGCCGGACCCGTCCGGTGCCATTCGCGTTGCCGTCGTGTACAAGATCACCTCCACTGGCGTCACGGAACGCCTCGAACACGTGGTCTCGCGCTCGGGTCGTTGACTCTCGCTGAAACCCGCATGGGCCGACCGTCATCGGTGTCCCCCGACCCCGCCGCAGCCGCCGCGCCCCGCCCCCTCGCCCGGACTCCGTAGCCGATGCCCATCAAGCCGCCGAACCTCGACGATCGCCGCTACGACGACATCGTGCGAGAAGCCCGCCGCCTGATTCCCCAGTACTGCCCGGAGTGGACGAACCTCTCCGATGCCGATCCGGGGATGACGCTGGTGCAGCTCTTTGCGTGGATGACCGAGCTGACGATCTACCGGCTCAACCGCGTCCCAGACAAGACCTACATCCACTTCCTGAACTTCATTGGAGAAGAGCGGAAGCGCGCGCGGCCCAGTGTCGCCCCGCTGACGTTCTCGTTGACCGCGGACCACGCCGTGGAGCTGCCTGCGTTTTCGCGCTGCTCCACCCGTCAGACGGAAGAGAACCAGGCGCTCGACTACCTGGTGACCGACCGGCTCACCGTGCATGACGCAGGCATCCAGCGGGTCATGTCGGTGCGCGGCGGCCAGCGGGTTGCCGTGCGCGAGGTCCCCTTCGGCTACCTCGACGACCACCCGTGCGTGCTGACGTTTGCAGGCGGGCGGGGTGTCCAGCTCTTCGATCTCGACCCGGTCGACTACGGGCCCGAGGCGTATACCCCTCACCAGTTCCTCTACATCGCCCATGACGATTTCCGGCTGATGGACATCGATCCGGAGTCGGGAAGACCGGTCGGCCGGATGCGGATCCGGCGTCCGTCCGACCAGCTGTCCATCGCGCCGTTCTTCTCGTGGGAGTACCCGACCGCGGAGGGCTGGGCGCCGATCGAGGTCGAGGAGGAGGCCGATACGCAGCTCGGTATGCCAGAAAATTCCCTGATGACGGCGCTGCCCGGCATCATTGACATCCCCTTCGAGATCGGTCAGGCGCAGATGCCAGACGCCATCGCCACGTCGCGCTGGTGGATCCGGGGGCGTCTGGACTACGAGTCCTGGCTTGCTGCGCGCATGGAATCCGACCTCGAGGTCTCCTGGAAGGATGACCGGGGAGGCGAGGAGCGGAAGATCAACAACTGGCAG
>JAYYRS010000211.1:0-3426 GCA_036126975.1 Myxococcota bacterium | reverse complement strand
CGTCTTCTCCAGCGCCACCAGCACGCTGGTCGGCACGCATGCCGTGGACTTCGGCGCGCAGGTCATCGGGCCTGGCGACATCACCGGAGATGGATTCGACGACATCGTGGTGTCCCTCCCCGGTTCGAGCGGAAATGACGGCGCCGTGAGGCTGTTCGCGGGGAGTGCCTCCGGCGTGCTGTCGACCACCCTGGCGATCCTCACCGGCACCAACAACCAGCGCTACGGACAGGCGCTTGCCGCTGTGGGTGATGTCGACGGAGACGGGAGGCCGGACATCCTGGTGGGGGCGCCGAACTGGGACATCGGACGCGCCTTCCACGTCGCCGGAGCCAGCACGGGCTTCGGTCGCGAATACCGCCTCGGAACGAATTCCCTCTCTCCCGCACGCCTCGGCCCTGCGGTGGGTGGTGGTGGAGACATCAACGGGGATGGATTCAACGACCTCGTCATGGGGGATCCGACCGGCAGCAGCAACCGGGGGTTGTTGACCGTGCACCACGGCGCCTCGGGGCGGGTGGGGTCCTGGTACCAGGAGTCCAGCAAGAGCGGATCCAGTGCGGGTGACCGGCTGGGGGCGTCGGTGGACGTCGCGGGCGATGTCAACGGGGACGGGTACGCCGATGTGATCGCAGGCGCGCCGGGCGTGGGGTCGAGCACGGGCCAGGCCCATGTCTTCCATGGTTCCGCAGGGGGGTTGGTCACCACGGCGGCGTGGACCGTGAGCGGCACCAGCACCGGGCAGTACCTGGGAGACCGGGTGGCGGGCATCGGCGATGTCAATGGCGACGGGTACGATGATGTCGCGGTCGCCACCCAGTACCAGTCCTCATCGACCGGTCGCGTGTCGATCTTCCATGGGTCCGCGAGCGGCGTCCAGGCTTCTCCCGCCTCCGTCATGGCGGGCGGCACCGCGGGCGACCGCTACGGCAGCCGCGTGGCGGGAGCGGGCGATGTCAACGCCGATGGATACGACGACCTGCTCGTAGCGGCCGTCGGGGCCTCGGGGGGCGCGGGAGAGGCGTACGTCTACCATGGCAGTCCGTCCGGCATCGTCTCGACCTCGGTCAACACATTCGTCGGCAGCGGGACCGACGAGCTGGGCGCGCACCTGGGGCCTGCGGGCGACGTGAATGGAGACGGCTACGACGACATCGTGGTCTCGGCGACCGGGGCCGCCAGCGGCTTCGGTGAGGTCTACATCCATTTCGGATGCGAGGACGCGGATGGCGACGGGTACTGCGTCGCGGGCGTCGGTTTCACGGAGGACTGCGATGACACGGACCCGACGGTAAACCCCGGTGCCACGGAGGTCGTGGGCGACGGAATCGACCAGGACTGCAATGACGAGGAAGAGTGCTACGCGGACGCCGATGGCGATGGCTACCACGCCGGAGGAACGGTCGTGAGCCTGGACGAGGACTGTGATGATGCGGGCGAAGGCGACAGCAGCACGGGGGCGGGTGACTGCGATGACACCGACGCGGATGTCAACCCTGGCGCCACCGAGGTCGTGGGCGATGGAGTGGATCAGGACTGCGACGGCTCCGAGGCATGCTTCGACGATGCAGATTCGGACGGGTACCACGCAGACACGACGTCCATGTCGGCGGACACCGACTGCACGGATCCAGGAGAGGCGGACGCCACCGTCCCGGGGGGCGACTGTGATGATGCGGATGCATCCATCCACCCCGGCGCCACAGAGACCGTCGGGGATGCGGTGGATCAAGACTGCGACGGTACCGAAGAGTGCTACGCGGATGGCGACAGCGACGGGTACCGCACCAGCGCGACGGTCACGAGCAGCGATGACGACTGCACCGACTCCGGAGAGGCGACATCCACGACGCCGGCGGGCGATTGCGACGACACGGACGCGGCCGTCCATCCGGGGGCGTCCGAGCGCGTGGCCGATGGTGTCGACCAGGACTGCGACGGCCAGGAGATCTGCTACGAGGATGCGGACGATGACGGGTACCGGCCCGGCAGCACGACGTTGAGCAGCATCGATGCAGACTGCTCCGACGCAGGGGAGGCGCTGGCCAGCGAGCCGGCCGGCGACTGCGACGACAACGACGCCAGCGTGAATCCAGGCGTGTCCGAAATTCCCGGCGATGAGGTCGATCAGGACTGCGACGGCACCGAAGACTGCTACGGAGATGCCGATGCAGACGGATACCGGACGGACGCCCTCGTGCCGAGTGCGGATTCCGACTGCGCCGACGCGGGCGAGGCACCATCGAGCCTGGCGGCCGGTGACTGCGATGATTCGAATGCGGCCATCCACCCCGGTGCTGCGGAGATTGTCGGCGATGAAGTCGACCAGGACTGCGATGGCGAAGAGCTCTGCTATGCGGATTCGGACCGGGACGCCTACCGCACCGGCACCACCCTGACCTCCGGCGACCCCGACTGCTCGGACGCCGGAGAAGCAGCCAGTGGCGTCGCCAGCGGGGACTGCAACGACCTCGACCCGGCGGTTCATCCGGGCGCGACCGAGGTGTGCAATGGCGTCGACGACGATTGTGATGGAACGGTCGATGGCGCCGGCGCGGCGGACGCGCAGACCTGGTACCCGGACAGCGACAGCGACGGCTTCGGCGACCCGCTCGGAGGCGTGACCGATTGCACGCAGCCGTCCGGGAGCGTCCGGGATGGCAGCGACTGCGACGACGCCGCGGCCACCACCCATCCGGGTGCGCCGGAGCTCTGCGACGGCGTGGACAACGACTGCGACGAGATTGTCGATGAGGACGCCCCGCCAGACAACGACTGGTACCTGGACGTCGACGGAGACGGGTTCGGCGACCCTGCCACCCTCACGCGGTCCTGCGGCGGTCCGGATGACGCGGTCCAGGACGGCAGCGACTGCGACGATGATGACGCCGCCGTCTACCCCGGGGCGCCGGAGCTGTGCGATGGAGCCGATCAGGATTGCGACGGCCTCATCACCGGTGAGGTGGACGAAGACGGGGATGGCTACGCACCCTGCGAAGGCGACTGCTGGGAAGGCGACCCGACCGTGAATCCTGACGGAGTCGAGCAACCCGACGGCGTGGATGATGACTGCGATGGCGTGGTCGATGATGGAACGGTCGTGGCGGACGACGACGGGGACGGCTTCAGCGAGCGGGAAGGGGACTGCGATGACACCGATGCGCAGGTGTACCCCGGGGCTCCGGAATCGGCGGATGGACGCGACGAGGACTGTGACGGGACGACCGACGAGGGAACCACCGCGAGCGATGACGATGGTGATGGCTTCAGCGAGGAAGAAGGGGACTGCGACGACACGACCCGCGCGGTCGGCCCCGAGATTCCGGAGCGATGCACCGAGGTCGGGCAGATCGCGGTGGACGATGACTGTGATGGGGACGTCGATGAAGGCTGCGGGTCGGCAACGCCGGAGGCGGACAAGGGTGG
>JAYYRS010000210.1:0-4476 GCA_036126975.1 Myxococcota bacterium | reverse complement strand
CCAGAACGCATCCCGCAAGGCCTCCACCGGCTGTCCGATCCGTGCTGCCGCTGCATGGATGAGTGCGCCCTCCGCGACGAGGCCCGTGGCGCGGCGGAACCGGTCGAGGGCGAGCGCGGGGGTGGTGGCTGCGCGTGCCGCGTCGGGGCCCACGTGCAGGTCGGGTCCGAGCAGACCCTCATCGAGGACGATCTGGTCTCCAACGAGCTGGCAGGGGCGCGATGAGCCGCTGATCGATACGCGAAGCGGGGGCACGTCTGCGCCCGTCCGCTCGAGGATCGCTTGGACGTCATCCGCGATGGCTTCCACAAGGGAGAGCGTGGTTCCGCGCCGAGGCCACTGGAGGAGCATGGGGGGATTCTGGCATGTGCGTTTCCGTCGTCAAGGGTCCGAGCCGCAGGCCAGATCCACGAGCCGGAGATGGGGGGTGCGTGTGTCTACACAATGACCGGCATCGGCGTGTCCGTCGGACGACAGAGCCCGGCGCACGGCCAGCCAGCGGAAGCCCGCCTGCCGGGCCCGCGCACGCAGCTGCGCGTCGGACATGGTTCCGGGGGGCCCGAGATTGCGCCCGAGGCTCGCGGGGAGCGGTTGGTTGAGCGCGTCGCCGACGGGTCGTGCATGACAGAGCTGCGCCAGCATCCCCATCTCATGGGCGGTCGGCGGCCAGTCGAGCACTGCTCCGGATGGCTTCTCCGAGAGCGCTGCGCAGAGCCCTGCGTCGTCGGACGGTACGGCCCGGAAGCGGAGAGGCGCTGCCGCCACGATGACGAGGTCGACGGCAATCGCAAGTGGCACGAGCAGGCTGGCGGAGCGGAGCCGTGCCGGTGCCTGGGCCACGAGCAGTGCCAGCCCCAGGCCCGACCACATCCCGAAGCGAGCAGTCTGATGGAGGAGCCCGAGGACAGGCACGGCCTCTGCCAGCGCCCATGGAAGTGGAATCCCCGTGCCTGCGAGGCGGGGAGGCCCGAACAGTGGACCATCGGGCGGGATGACCTCTGTGTGGATCCGCAGTTCGGGTCCGAGTGCAGCGAGCACGCCGAGGACGACGAGTCCCCACCCGAGCATCCGGTCTCGCCGGGCAAGAAGGGCCGCCAGCATGGCCGCGGTCCCCAGGTAGGCCCCCGTGCCCACCCGGGAGAGGCCATGCTCGGGGTCCGTGACCAGGATCTCGGGTGCCGGGTGCAGAAGGCCCTGCAGCGTCGCCGTCCCCATGAGACCACCGGCGTCGCGGGCGCCGCGGGAGATGAAGGCGTCGGGGGCCGACAAGGCCGAGGCCGTGAGCCCCCATCCCATGAGCCCCAGGGCCGCCGCCGGAATCGCTGCGCGAGCGAGGGCCCGCGGCTGCCGCAGAAGCCGCATCCCCACTGCGCCTGCACCCAGCACTGCCACGTAGGGGTTTGCGAGTGCTCCCGCACCGACGAGCACACCGGCGAGTGTCGGTCGACGGACTTCGCAGGCCCACAGGGCACCACACACCCAGGCAATGCCGGTCACGTCTGGATTGCCGTTCCAGCTCGAGACCACGAGCGGCGCCCCGAGGGCGACAACGAGTGAACCGGCGAGTGCGCCTGCCCGGTCCGCTCCCCGCGCCCGCAGCCAACCCCAGGTCGCGCCGGCGGCGGCGGCGTGATGCAGCAAGGTGAGCGCTCCGAGTGCCGCGATGCCGCCCGCCGCCCACGTCAGCGGTGCCACCATGATGGCCTCGAGCAGGTTCGCGGGAAACAGGGTGCCTCCATCGGGCCAGCCCACGCGATCGGTGAATCCCCAGGGAAGCGCGCCGGCGGCCATGCGGTCCGCGACCCACTGCAGGGTCCACGCCAGTGCATGCTGGTCGTTTCCGCTGTCGCCAATGAAGCTGCCCATGGGGTCCAGGGGCCACGGCCACGCGAGCAGGGCGAAGCCCAGGCTCGCCAGCAATGCCACCAATGCGCTCTCGGCGAGGGGACGGTGCATGCCGGAGTCTACCGCGGCGGGCCCTGGCGACCTTCTTGCAGACGGGGGGAAACCGGTGGCAGGGGCCGCGGTCCCTTCGTGTGCGCGCCGTCGGGAGCCCTTCGACGGAACGCCTGCAGCAAGGCGTGCAGGTCAGGGCCTGCACAGCCGGGTCGTGTGGCCCGGCCGAGCCCGTTCCATCCCTCCTGGGATGGTCCATTGGAGGCGTGCGCCATGTCTGACATCCCGAAGCGCGGACGCACCGGATCGCTCCGGCAGCTGCCCAGGGGCATGGCGAGCGATTCGCGCGGAGCCGGACGCAACAGGACCGGGACACCGCACATGTGGCGGGTCTGCTGGGGCCATGCAGGACGAACGCGTTGCCGCTCTGCTGGATGATGGTGGTCTCCGCTCCGGCATGTTCGATGCCATCGGCGCGAAGCATGCGGCCGGTCCAGGAGCCCGCATGGGCATCCGAGGACTGGGCGACCGCCACAGAGGCCTCCGGGGAGGCGGCAACGCGGGAGGCATCGGAGGCACCGACACGCGCGGGGTCGCGGGTGGCGATCGCCGCTGCGGGAGGGGCGGAGCAGACGTTGGTGCGAAGCGCCATGCGAGCGCCATCCGCCACTGCGACCAGCGAGAGCGCAACAAGGACCCGGGACTCGCGGGCAAGGTGGTCATGCGGTTCACGACTCAGGCGACGGAAGCGTGTCCGGCGTCGACCTGAGGGGCGGCCCGCTCGGCAGCGATGCGACGGAGGCGTGCACCAAGCGCCGGTTCCACACCACGCGGTTTCCGGAGCCCAAGCGCAACGGGGTCGTCGTCGTGAGCCATCCCGTTCTGTTCACGGCCGGATGGTCCAGGGGATGCCGGGCAGGAGCCACCTCAGACGCCCGAAGCCGGATCCGCCGTCGCGAGAAAGCCGCGTTCGTTCAGACAGAGAAGCCGGAGGCGGCCATCGGACAGGACCCGCACCCGGCTGATGCCTGCGGCCCCGACCTCGATCGAGGTCCATGCCAGCGGGTCCACCCCCATGGCCCTGCACACCAGCGCCCGAAGGAGATTCGGGTGTGTGACCAGCACCTCGTGCTTGTCACTCATGCGGGCGGGAATGAACCAGCGTGCGAAGGCGCCATCGGCGTGCCGCGCACCGGCGGCATAGACGAGGTCCGCGAAGGGCTGGGCCTGGGCTTCGTCATCTGTGGGGCGGCCCGGCACACACTCCCGAAGCTTGGCGGCCCGACGGACGGGGATGCCGCCGAGGGCCCCGGACAGAACGGTGGCGGTGCCGCGTGCGTCCGCCCGGTCTGATGTGTAGATCGCGCGTGCTGCGGGCAGGCTCGCGACATGAGCAGCGAGGCGTCGCGCCTGCGCGACCCCGGTATCCGTCAGCGTGTGTCCCGCGGCGGGTCCGCTCGCGTCGCCCGCGCAGACGAGTGTCAGCGTCCGTTCACGCCCGATGAGTCGCGGCATGGCTACTCCTCGGCCCGTGCGCGGGTCAGGGCCATGGCGGCAGACGAAGCAGCGGGTGGATCGATTCCGGGTCCCCGAGAGGTCCTGCCGCGCGGGTCGGCGCTCTTGGGTATCGCGCCTTCGGGCTTCACCATGCGCATCCGCCTCCGTCGGGTCCGATGGCACCGTATCCCATCGGCGTGCCCGGCCACCCCTGGCGGGTCGGGGCTCGGGCGCAGCGGGGACTAGGCGGGCGTTGCTGCTCCCCCCGGTCCGACCGGGAACGGCCGGCGCCGCACGACGCGGAACCCCAGGGTGCTGGCACTGGCGAGGACCGCGTCGAATTCGTGGGAGATCGTGGCACCCGCTTTCTGCGTGACTTCATCCTCGGTGGGGAGGTCGAAATCGTTCGCACCCCAGAGCAGGCCCTGGAGGGCGTCTTCATTTCGGGTGAGCACGCTGGTGCGCAGATGCACGATGTTGTCGAGATAGATCCGGCAGACCGCCAGCCAGCGGAGGTACTCCTGGAGGGACACCTCCCGTCCGCCCAGGTCCGTGTGGTACGGCTTGTAGGTCCAGCAGAGGAAGCTCGACAGCCCGCCGGCCGCATCGTCCTGGAAGCGGCGGAGCCGGGAGAGGTGGTTCATGCGCTCGGCCAGGGACTCGTCGAACCCGATCACCATCGTCGCCGTGGAGCCCATGCCGGCATCCAGGATGGCCTTCTGGGCGGCGTAGTAGTCCTCTACCTTGTACTTCCCCGGCGAGTGCCGGAGCCGGAATGCATCGTCGAGGATCTCGGCGCCACCGCCCGTGATCCACCGCGTACCGCAGGCGGCAAAGGACCGTGCGACATCGTCGTAGGCCCGCTTCGCCCGCTTTGCGACGAACATGAACTCCGCGACCGTCATCTCGTAGAAGCTCATGTCCGGGTAGGTGTCCCGGATCTGGGCGAACAGGTGGGTGTAGTGCTCGACCCCGAGGTCCGGATGGAACCCGCCGTTGAATCCGACCATCGTCCCACCGAGGTTCCTCAACTGGTCGATCTTCTGGCAGACCTGCTCGAACGACAGAAGGTAGGTGTCGGGC